>JALTZH010000001.1 GCA_027051265.1 archaeon
GACATTGTTGGAGATGTGATACTCCAATCATTTATAGGGCTACGGAACAGTGGTTTATAAATGTAACAAAGATAAAGGATAAACTCTTGAAAGAAATTTTCAACGCAAAATGGATTCCTGAATGGGCCGGAGGATTGAGATTTAAGGAATGGGTTGAAAATGCAAAGGATTGGACAATTTCAAGACAAAGGTACTGGGGTATACCTTTACCAATATGGATCTGTAATAATTGTAAAGATATTTTAGTAATAGGTTCTAAAGAAGAATTGGAAAACATCTCAGGCAAAAAGGTTGAAGATCTGCATAGACCATATATTGATGAGATAACAATCATATGTAAGAAATGTAACGGTGAGATGAGAAGAGTAAAGGATGTTTTAGATGTATGGTTTGATTCAGGAGTTGCAGCATGGGCGAGTGTAGCATATCCTTCCAAAAATAAAGAAATTTTTGAACGACTATTTCCAGCAAAACTTATTATAGAAGGTCATGATCAAACCAGAGGATGGTTTTATTCTCAATTGGTATGTGGAGTTGTTTCATTTGATAGAATACCATATGAAAAAGTTTTGATGCATGGTTTTGTACTGGATGAAAAAGGACAGAAGATGTCTAAAAGATTGGGAAACGTAATTACGCCTGAAGATGTTATAGAGAAATATTCAGCTGATATATTGAGATTCTATCTGTTATGGGCAAACAAAATATGGGAGGATTTAAAGTTTCGATGGCAGGATGTTAAAGAAATATCTGATTCATTCAGAATATTATGGAACGTCTGTTACTTTGCAGCGTTGTACATGAATCTCGATAAATTTGATCCAAGAAAGTATGGATATGATTTTAATAAACATGAATTTAAGCATAAATTTAAGTATCAGATCGAAGATCTCTGGCTTCTATCAAAACTTAATTCTCTTATAAAATCATATAGAGAAAATTTCGATAATTTAAATCTCTTCAGTGTTGTAAGGGAATTACAAAAATTTATAGTAGAAGATTTAAGTAGATGGTATGTAACATTAATAAGACCAAGAACATGGATCGAAGAAGAATCTGAAGAAAAGATTTCTGCATATGCAACGTTGTATGAGACAATAGTGAAACTCTCGATATTACTTGCACCTATTGTACCACATATAGCCGAAGAAATTTACAAACGATTTGTTATGCCATTCAAAGGATTAAAATCAGTACATCTTGAAAGCATGATAGATTATAATGAGAATAAAATAGATAAAGAACTGGAAGATGAGATGAAAATAGTAAGAGAAATAATCGAAGCAAGTTACTCAGCTAGAGATAAAAGAAAGATTAAGAGAAGATGGCCTCTAAGAGAGATAATCATAGAAACAAAAGATGATCTCGTTAAAAAAGCGTGTGAAAGATTAAGACAGATAATATTAAAACAAGGAAATTTCTTCGAAGTAAAAGTTGTTAAAAGATTTGGAGATATAAAGTTTACGATCAACGAAAAACTCATAGGAATAACATTTAAGAAGAAATCAGCTAAAATATTAAAG
>JALTZH010000002.1:0-407 GCA_027051265.1 archaeon
ATTTTTCTTAACATAATTTATCCTTAATCGTTACATAAAAAAATATGTGAGAATGATATATCAGCTATCGCTCTCTCCGCTGGTCATTAGAAGAAAGTAATGTTAACATGTTCAATATTCCTCCCCGCTTTTAAAGGCAAGGTTTCTTCGTAGCAAAAAGTTTATTATTATGTATAACCATTAACTCCAATTATTTCTGGTTGAAAATCAATGGCATTTTTACCTTAATAATCTAAATTTTTATCTATACCTTATAAAATTCTTCTATTTCATTGCTATTTTTCCTACATTATCTAAAACAAATGCACATTTTTCATTTAATCCTTTTTCACTTGTAACCCAACCGTTACAATAGTAAATAAACTTGCTAAACATAATCCATCAAGAAAAGCTTTAAACATTAACCT
>JALTZH010000002.1:417-1519 GCA_027051265.1 archaeon
CATTAACCTTTTAGTTTTTCATGTTTTTCTTTTAATGTATTAGAAGTTAATCCTCAAGCAAGTTCATAAAGCAAAATTCTATTCAACGTAAAATAAATATTTTCAAATTTTATTGCTTCGATAATTTCTTTTGAATATAAACTTTTCTCTAAATCGTTTGTTTTTTCAATCGATTCTTGAGTAATATTATAATTGAATAAATATTTAAAAACATATGTTTATTCTTTAAATCATTTTGTTTAAATGAATGTTGTATAATACATAATATGGTAGAAGAAATACAAAAGCTTCCCTCGCTAACAGAGATAAAAAAGATTCTTAAAGAACATAAGGAAGAGCTAAAAGAAAAGTATATGGTAAAGGAAATAGGAATATTTGGTTCTTATGTAAGAGGAGAACAAAAAAGGAGTAGTGATGTTGATATTCTCGTTGAATTTTATCCGGATGCGGAAATTGATCTAATAAGTTTTGTTGAACTTGAAGATTATCTATCCAGCTTAATAGGTGTAAAAGTTGATTTAGTAATGAAATCTGCACTTAAGCCAAGGATAAAAAAGCATATTTTGAAGGAGGTAATTTATATATGAAAAGAGATGTTACCGATTATGTAGAGGATATTATTGATGCTATGAATAAAGCATTAAAATTTGTTGAAAATATAACATACGAGGATTTCTCTAAGGATGATAAGACAATTTTTGCTGTTATTAGAGCACTTGAAATTATAGGTGAAGCTGTAAAAAATATTCCAGAAGATGTAAGGGAAAAATATCCGGAAATTCCTTGGAAGGGAATAGCTGGAATGAGAGATAAGCTTATTCATACATATTTAGGTGTTGATATTAAAGTTGTTTGGGATACTGTTAAAAAAAGAATTCCTGAAGTTAAACCTTTGTTTGAGAAAATATTAAAAGAGCTAGAGGAAGAATAACGCTCAACATTTAGTTATAAGAGTATTAGAACTATAGTTGAATTTTTTCATTTTTCCTAAGGTTTAATTATTGGCAGCTAAGTGTATTTGTATAAATTTTTTGTTTTTAATGTAGATAGTTTAACTTTTTTGTAAAATTTCTCTTTGAATATATAAAGGTAGGAATTCGAA
>JALTZH010000003.1 GCA_027051265.1 archaeon
AGATACACTCGAAAATGCTACAAAATACCAGAAAAGAATAATGAAAGATTTATATGGTAAGATAACGTGGATTTGGATATTGGATGATGTAGATAAGATGTTTGATGTTTATGACAGATTTAAGATATATGTTAAAAGAGACAAAGAGACCGGTTTAATAATACATTTCGGAGGTTTCATAGTAATAGATAAGAATGGTGTCTGGAGATATACTATCGTACCAACCGGTGATGGATGGAATAGACCATACGATGTTGCAAAAATTCTATATGAAAAGGTTAAAAAACTTGTTTCAGAGTAAATTATTCATATTGATTACGTCGTTATTTATAGTTGTAACTGTTTCTTTCATATATTTTAACATCAAACATTTAAACAAATCCTTTACAGTTGATATCAAAAAGTTATATGAAACAATTTATAAAAACGATAAGGTTGTTCTTTATTTTCGTGAAGAAACTTGTTACGGATGTAAAATTTTAGAACCATATTTGTATGAAATTATAGAAAAAAGGAAGGATATAAAATTTGTTATAATCGATATCGGAAAACTGATGGAAAAGGATGTTGAACAAACACTCATAATACTTCAGGAATTTAGAGTTAAAGGAACACCAACTCTTATACTCTTTAAAGAAGGGAGAGAAATTGGAAGACAGGAAGGTTTGTTTAAAGGAAATATTACACAAGAACTTGAAAGTTTTTTTAAAAAATTGTAATTTTAAGTCTATGATTATGAAAAGCTATACTTTACCACTAATAATGATACTATTGGTTTTATCTATACCCTTTTGTTTGCAGAAAAAAGAGGAGGAATCATTGACACTTTATGAAGCACTTAAGCTTAATAAACCAGTAATAGCAGAGTTTTATTCCGTAACTTGTGTTATTTGTAAAAAGGTTAAAAAAGAATTAGAAAAAATTGAAAACGAATACGGTGATAGAATATTAATAGTAAGATTAGATGTTGCTAAGAAAGAAAACGTAATCCTTTTGGCTAATTATAACAGGGAATTAACAGTACCTACTTTGGTTATATTCGATAGGAAAGGGAAAGTTGTAAGGATTTTAACAGGATATGTCGATTATAAAACAATTAAAAAGTATCTTGATGAAATTTTATGAAGTTATTCCTCAATCTTTCTAAGTAATTTTATCTTAAAAAATTTTTCAAGCTTCCTAGCTAACTTGTCATCAGGTATCATTTCATAGTTTTCAATTCTTGCAATTACGGATTCCTTTTCTTTTAAAATCTTTGCAAGATCAGAACGTGATAATTTCATTTCCTCACGTGCTTTTCTTATTATATCACCATAATTTTCAACAAGTTCATATTCATCAATTTCTTTAATTGGTTTTTTAACCGAAACTTTTGTCTTTTTAATCGTTTTGCTACTTTTAAAGATTTCCTTTCCAAATTTTACACATGCTTTACAAACTTTAAGCTCTGCTGTTTCAATTCTTATCGTTATAGTATTTGAAACCTTTTTACCGCATATTTCACAATAATTCATAAT
>JALTZH010000004.1 GCA_027051265.1 archaeon
TACAATTTCAAATTCTACAGGTTCTTTTGTTAGGAACTTTTTATTTCCGTCTAAAACAATTTCTACATAAATTTTATACTTTCCGGTTTTTAATTTTAGAGTGTTCCATGGTATAGTTATCGTATAATTTAAGATACCACCCGGTTGTGTTATGAAAGCATATCCGTAACCATACCCATATCCGTAACCATATCCGTAGCTACCTGTTATCCACTGATAACCGTATCCTTTTTCAGGTGAATATCCATATCCATACCCATATGCATATCCATATCCATAAGGTTGGAATGGAACATTGATTGCACTAAATTTGATGTTAATATTAGGAGATATTCTAGTACCATTTATATAGAATTCAAATACTTTGGCAGGAGTTTTGTTCTCATATGTTATTATTATTCTGATTTTGTTAAAATCTTTTAACAGATCAGATTTGTACAATTTTATTTCAACGTTTAATTTTAGATCGTCACCTTCTGTAATCTTTTTAGGTACTTTTAAAACTATATCAACAGCTCTAGCTGGACCTGATAGTATCAAGAGAGCAATGATGACCAAAGTAACTACTAGTGATACCACGCTTCTATTGTTCAAACTCATGAAACTTCACCACATTATAATTATAAGATATTTATAAAATATATTTTACATTACCTATATAAATTTAAGCTTTATTTATGGTTCTTAAAAATCATCTTAAACCAAGAAATTGTTCTTAGCAATCCTTCTTTAAGAGGAATTTTTGGTTTAAAGTTTAGCAGCTTGAACATTTTAGATAAGTCAGGTTTTCTTCTTTTTGGGTCGTCTGGCATAGGTGAAAGAAAGACGATTCTCGAGCTTGAGTTTGCCAATTTTATGATTAATTTAGCCAGGTCGATAATTTTTATTTCTTCATCGTTACCAAGGTTTAGGACTTCGAACTTTAAATTTTTTGAAACGAACTTTAAGATTTGAATTATTAGATCAGTAACATAGCAAAAACTTCTCGTTTGGTTTCCATCACCAAATATTGTTATTGGTTCGTTTCTTAATGCTTGAACAATAAATCTTGGGATAACTCTTTCATAATACCCTTCGTATCTCATTCTCGGACCATAAGTGTTAAATATCCTACCTATCATTACTCTTAAACCATATTGCTTATAAAATGCATAGCATAACGCTTCCGCAAGCCTTTTGGATTCATCGTAACAACTCCTCTCACCAACAGGGTTTACGTTCCCTCTATAATCCTCAGGTATTGGTATAACTTTCGGATCTCCATAAACCTCGCTGGTAGATGCTAAGAAAAATATCGAATCGTTCCTTCTCGCAAGCTCCAAAAGATTATACGTACCGAAAGCATTAGCTTTGATTATTTCAATAGGATACCTCGAAAACTCCAGTGGTGATGCTCTCGAAGCTAAATGAAATATTATATCGTATCTACCTTCAATTCTCTCGGATACATCTCCTCGAATATATTCAAAATTCTCCTCATTAACCAAATGCCTTATATTCTCAAACCTTCCA
>JALTZH010000005.1 GCA_027051265.1 archaeon
GTATCGAACGGTTCATCACGTGGTAAGAAAAAAATGTTATGTAAAGAATGCGGACGACAATTTCTTATAAATTCTACAAGAAAAAAGTTACCTGAAGAAAAGAAGAAACTTGCACTTATCTTATATTCTAAAGGAACAAAACTATCGGTAATAGCTGAAGCTTTAGGTGTAAAACTTAATACTGTCTATATGTGGATAAAAAGATATAATAAAGATAACATGAAATAATATCATAGAAATTTGCGTTTTTTATCTTTCTTATGCATTATAATACATCTTACTTCAGGAAGTTATTTAATAAAAATAAATACAGAATAATCTAACGACCAATAAAGAATCACCACCATTTATGTTGGAAGAGGTTAGATTTAATCTTTATATTCCTTAGTTATTATTTTTCTTATCTCTTTGGCAATCTTTTCTCCTATTCCTTCAACGTTCATCAATTCCGATTCTTTAGCGGTAAATATCCTTTCAATAGTTTTAAATTTTCTTAGTAACCTTTTAGCTAATACCGTATTTATATTTGGAAGAGATGCAACTATTCTTTCCTGAATTTCTTTAAATTCTAAAGGTTTCTTTGGAACAATTCTAGGAGGTTTATTTTCCATGTATTCTCTTTTAATAAGTTGATATATGAATTGGCTTGTTTCAAGTTCATCTTTTGTAAATATTATCGGTATATTAAAATCAACGATTAAACTCAAAATTGCACCTCTTATTGCATCTGCATTAATATTCCTTAAGGAATATATGTTCTCGCCTTCAATTATTATTATCGGTTTTCTATAACTTTCTCTTAGATTTTTAGCTTGTTCAAATAATCTACCATCAATTATACTTGATAAGAAATCTTCAACACTTTTTCTTTCTATACATATTTCATCGCTGATCAAATAATCTCCAATTTCAAGCTTTAAAGGTTCCAGTATGACGCCCATTTCGGATAAATGTCTTACAACATCGGATTTCATCTCTCTATAATCGACTCGTATCTTATATTTCGGAAACGATTCCTCGATTCTAATCTTTGGAACTTTTATCTCAATTCGTTTTTCATCCAATATTTTTGATAAGTTTTTTAAAACGTTTTTCATCTTTTTTTCTTTCCAGTATGAACTCCAATAATAAATTTCATCTCTTGTATTTTTTGCAATTAATATTACAACTCTTCCTCTCTCTCGTCTTCCTGTTCTTCCTCTTCTCTGTATTGTTCTTATCTCACTTGGTATTGGTTCATAAAATATTACTGTATCAACTCTTGGTATATCTAATCCTTCTTCAGCAATTGATGTTGCTACTAGTACATTAAAAAGTCCAACTCTAAATTTCTGAAGGGTTTCGAGTTGCTTCTTTTGTGACATTCCTTTATCCTCGTTTCTACTTGATTGCCCTATGAATATCTGAGCTCTAACTCCTTCGATGTTTGATATTTCTTCGTAAATTTTTCTAACGGTTTCACGATATTGTGCGAATATTAAAACCTTTGAGTTCTTTTCAATTTCTTTTTT
>JALTZH010000006.1 GCA_027051265.1 archaeon
ATGAACGGTTTAAATAGATATAAGTTTGAAGTTTTAACATATAAGACGAGATATTTTAGATGGTTTTTTCTAATATTACATGGATTGCTTAAAAATGTTAGAAAATATAATATAATACATTCTCATTATATATTTCCACAAGGGTTTATTGGATTTTTATATAAATTATTGTATAATAAAAAATATATATTAACAATACACGGATCGGATTATTTACTATTAAAGAAAATCCCATTTTTAAAAATTGTACTAAAGAACTGTGATAAGATTCTTCTAGTATCGAATTATTTAAAGAGAGAAATTATAAAGTATGTTAATCCGGAGAAAACGAAGGTTGTTTATAATTGTATAGATGTTAAATTAACACGAAAAAAAAGATATAAAAAAGAAGATATATTGCTTTTTATCGGTGCATTGGTAAAAGTAAAGAACGTTAAACTTTTATTGGAGAATTTTAGTAAGTTGGATACCAAATACACGTTATATATCGTTGGTAGAGGTCCTGAAGAATATATCGTTAGGAAGTATTTAAGAAAGAACATAAAATTTCTTGGTTTTGTTGAAAATCCCGGCGAGATATTAAGTAAAGCAAAATTTTTAATTGTACCATCAAAATTCGAAGGGTTTGGCATTGTTACACTTGAGGCAATGCTATATGAAACGATGCCAATAGTAAATAAAGTAGGGGGATTAACCGAGATAGTTAGAAATGGTTATAATGGTATTGTTTTTGAAGGTGAGGAGATAAAAAACGTATTAAAAAATCTTGAGAATTACGAAATCCTTAGGATAAGATTCATTAAAAACTTTAAGAAAACCCTTAAGTTATTTTCATGTGAAAAATTTTTAAAAAGGATGTTGAAGATTTATAATTCAGTTACGTGATGATTTAGATGCTTTCTCTAAATAGAAATAAAATTCCGTACCTTTTCCCTTTTCTCCTTTAACATAGAGTTTTGAGTTATGAAGTTCAAGAACTTTTTTGACAATTGTTAATCCGAGACCTAATCCTCTAGGTTTTCCTTTGTAAAATTCTGATATTTGAATAAATGGTTGAAGAACAATTTTCATCTCATCCCTAGATAATCCAATACCTGTATCTTTTATTGAAACTCTTATAAAGTTTCCAACCTCTCTGGATTTTATTTCGATTGTTCCACCATACTTGTTGAATTTAATAGCATTATCGATTAATTCTTTTAATGCAAGCTTTAGTAAGAATCTACATGCGAAGACTTTATGTTCTGAAGGAATATTGACTATTAAGTTTATATTTCTTTCATCGAGTTTTTCACTCATATCTTTAATAACTTCATTAATCAGTTCTTTTAGATATACTGTATCAAATTCTGGATATTGTGTCTTCTCAACGAGATAATAGTTTAAAACTTTTTCCGTAACATCTTTTATCTTAATTGCATTTTTAACAATTTTAACCAATATATTTAATGATATATCGTTTTCAATACGATCTTTTAATACATTAGATGCAAGTAATATAACTG
>JALTZH010000007.1 GCA_027051265.1 archaeon
CAAATAAACACCGCCAACGTTCCTCTTTTTCAACGCATTGGTAGGACAGACATAGGAACATGGGGGATCTTCACACGCTCTACAAACGATGATCTTGAATCCTCGTTCAAAAACCTCTATCGATTTGACAAGAATTGCTGACTTAACATACCCCAGTTCAGCCATTCTTCTATTACATGCAAGCATACAACACATACAACCAATACATTTCTCATTATCCTTTACGTTTATCCTTCTTATCATAAAAAAATAAATACTTTAAAATTTTTAATATATTATTATGAGAATATTGATAGAATTCGTATCAAAAGGTAACTATATGTACGAAAATGATAACTATCATATCCAAGGCTTCTTATATTCATTATTAAAAGGTACAGATTTCGAATACCTGCATGATAAAAAAGGATCAAAATTTTTTTGCTTTTCGAACATATTTCCGATCTCCAACTTTAAGTTTAACGAAAAGAAATTTCTTATAGTATCATCTCCAATAAAAGATCTTATTAAAACGTTGTTTGAAAGAGTTTCATCAAAAATCGGTGAGAAGATATTCCTCGGTAAAAAAATTCTTCAGATTTCAAACTGTAAAGTTTTTGATTTGAAGCTTAGATTTCCATGGGAGACTGCTACACCAATCGTTTTAAGAAAAGAATGGGAGATATTTATTCATTCTAATGGAAAAACGTTTAGGATATTAACGGAAAACGTTAACTTAAAGAAAAGACTTGAGAAACATAAAGAAAGAGTATGTTGCAACTTTAGCAACGTGATAAATTTAGATGAAAAAGAAATCGATAAGTTAAAGGACTTTAAAGTCGTAAAAATTAGAGATATATACTTTTCGTTCAACAAAGGACATGGATTATATGAATGGCTAGAAAAACTCAAAGAAAATTCTATACAGAAATTCAAAGAATTTTATAACGAGGATTTAAACCTCAATACTCCCATTTTTGACATGATTTCTTTTAGAAAGGAAATATCGGTAAAGATTCAAATCAAAGGAAAAGAGGCAATATTTATAGGAACAATGTGGAGGAATTTGAACGTTTTAAGAAATCTTGATAAGAAACAAAAAAAATTTTACAAATTCTTACTCGACACTGGTTTAGGAGTCTTAAATTCTCTAGGATTTGGATTCGTGAACATTTCTTCAAATTCTAACATCAACTCTCTTGTATCAATATAATCCTAAAAAAACCTTTTAATTTCCTTCTTGTTTTTTTAAGCTGCTGTATAGTCTGCGAAAAATTTCCAACCAAAAAAGTTATAGGATTGTTGCAAGTTTAAATAATAGGTTGGATTAATTCTCTCGTTGAATCTATATTTCTTCGTAATGTTCTTAAAACATACTGAAAGAGTTTTTTCTCCTCCCTATTGAATCGTGGTTTGTTATTTAATTTGCGACAGAGCATCTAATTTTATATAACAGAGATATCGAGAAAGAACTCTTAAAACTCAGGGAGGTCATAAGTTTAAAAAGGGTTCCGTAGTATATAA
>JALTZH010000008.1 GCA_027051265.1 archaeon
CCGTTAATGGATATAAGCTATAACGACAGAGGACACCGTATAAAAAAAACCGTGTATAACCTAACTACCGGAGCAAGTAGCAGTACCTACTACCTGCGCGATGTTTCCGGTAGTATTATGGCAGTATATAACACGCCTGCTTCCGAAAGTGGCGGTATAGCTACTAACAACACGCCTGTTATTGCCGAAATACCGGTATATGGCGCAGCACGTATCGGGGTGTATAACATTAACTCACTTAGTATTTCCGGTGGCACTACCGGCTCCTACAGCTACGAGCTTACAGACCACCTCGGTAACGTACGAGCCGTCATAGCCAAAGCAACAAACGGTACGCCTGTGGCTATTACTATGGCAGATTATTATCCCGGCGGAATGGCGATGCCTGGTAGAAATATTGTTGGAGATTATAGATACGATTGGCAAGGGCAAGAGCTTGACCAAGAAACCGGTATGGAAGCGTTTGAGTTAAGATTATATGACTCTCGAATTAATAGATGGCTAACTACTGACCCAAAAGGACAATATGCTTCACCTTATCTTTCAATGGGTAATAACTGGGTAAATAAAATTGACCCGGATGGCGGTCAAGGAGAGGATTGGGTAAGTAAGGATGGAAAGAATTTTTATTGGGAAGAAAGTATTACAAATGCAAAACAAGCAGAGGCACAAGGATTAATTTATGGAGGTGCAACTATTTCTGAAGTAATACAAAATTTTGGCAATAATTTTTTTCCAGTCTTATTTGGCAATGGCCTAAATTTCGATTATAATAGTTATTACGATGCTAAGATACCTCTTGTTGTACAAGATGTATTTAATAGATACAAATGGGAACAGTCTCTTTTAAATGAAAATGACCCCCGTGTAAAAAGCCCTTTGTTCGCAAATGAAAATAATGAGTTAATTAGATTTTCAAGACTATCAACATATAAGATAAAAGGTACAGTATGTCTTGATGGCATAGAATGTAGTTATACATCTTTTTTGTCTGGAGCAGATAATGTAAAAGGATTATCACTATTTGGTTTTTTTGATGAACATCCTAAAAAAAACTGGACTTTAGCTACGGTAAATGGAGGATTTATTGAAGGTAAAATATTTTCTATTTCTAATGACATCTCTGGTAAATATTTTCCTGTAATAAGTGTAAAATTTGATTCTCAACAAACTTATGAGTATGCTGTAAAATGGTATTTTAAGTATCATGCAAATAATTAATAGAAATAGTACATGCGCAAGTTTTTGTCACTTCTTTCTTTGATTGTAATAACTCTATATTTTATTTATAGTTATTATAGTTATAAAACTTTATTTAATTATAAAAGTTTAACGACTGCTTCTTCTGAAATCTCACCAGCTGTGTATAATTTTATTTTTCAGTTTGGGGAAGAAGATTTGACTAAAAAAGAAACTTTTAATTTTATGAAAAAATGGGTTAAAACAAATTATAATGTTTTAGACAATTATGATGATTTATTAATTTATGGTTATAAAATTAGA
>JALTZH010000009.1 GCA_027051265.1 archaeon
AGATAAGAGAAATTTACAGGGATATGGATAAAAAAAGGCGAAGAATAAATCGATTGTTTAATCTAATGAATAAGTATAAGAAAAATTTGAATAAAAATCGTGATGAAAAAAATGTTCAAAAACTTGGTAAAAACGTTGATAAACTCGTATTAAATCTTGTTGAGTTGATAGAATTATATAACAAAACGTTATTGTTGAATGTTGATATAAATACGTATATAGATAACATGGCGGAACTAACAATAAACTTTAACAGATTGGTTGGTAAAATATATGCAATAGAAGCATTGTTTAAAATTAAAAAACTGGATGAAATAGATGCAAATTATATACGTTGAAATATTATATTAGATACAAGCTTAATTAGGAATTTAATTATCACAAACGCTAGTTGATGTTAAGTAAAAGATATAGATTGAAACGCTTCTTTATCGATGCATATCTTTAAGGTTAAATTTCTTTCTTTTGAGTTTGCAAAAATACTTAAGAGACGAAGAAGCAGGAGCAAAAATTGCAGATATCTTAACAACTGAAATTGTATCGTTAAAGCTATCCTAAAAGAAACCCTACTAAAGATGATATCGAAAAACCTACAAAAAGATTTGAAGGAGTACGTTGATATTAAGATTACAAGCTTAGAGAAGAAACTTAACATTCTTATGAGGTAACTTTATATTTTTAGGTATAATCTTAATCCTCGTTTCTATAATCTTAACGAAGTTTTTATAAAATTTTATATGACTTCTATTTATATATCTTTACATATTTTTTATTCTTGAAGTGTCATTTATAGATTTTAGAATGTTTAAGTTATCTTTGTAGCATTAAAAAGTATTGTATTAGTTATGAAATTAAGAAATATGAAATATGATAATGCTATAAAGATTGATAAAGATATTTATTGGATTGGATGGTATAAGAAAGAAGCGCCGCTAAGAAGTAATGCATATTTAATTAAAGATGAGAGTAACGATACTGTTGAAGTAATTTTGATAGATCCAGGATCTGTACCTGACTTTCCCGTAATACTCAAAAAAATACTACAAGTTTGTGAACTTAAGGATATAAAATATATAATATTACATCATCAGGATCCCGATATATGTGCATCAGTTCCAAAAATAGAAGAACTAGTATATAATATAGGAGGATCCATAAAAATTGTAACTCATTCCAGAGCATGGTTTTTGATACCATTTTATGGAGTTAGATCAGAATTTTACTTAATTGATTTTAAAGGATGGAAATTAGAACTAAAAAGTGGAAGAGTTCTTAGATTCATATTTACACCGTATTTGCATTTTCCTGGAGCTTTTGTTACATACGATGTAAAAACGAAAACATTGTTCTCAAGCGATCTTTTTGGAGGAATAAGTTATGAGTTTAAATTATATGCTGATGAGTGGTATAAAGAAGCGGTTAAAGCTTTTCATGAACATTATATGAGTCATGAAGATCATTTAAGATTTGCAATGGAAAAGTTAGAAAAAATATATAAAAAATATGGTATAAAAAGAATATGTCCCCAACATGGAAGCATTATAGAAGGGGAGAATAAGGTTTACGAATATATTCAACTGCTTAAAAATATAACATGTGGAAAATACACCTCAGTAACAGATGATTTGAAATGGATTGAGCGTGATATACGTGGATGAATTTTTAGAGGCAATAGAAGTGATTGCCAAGAGGTTATTTGGAGTTTATGGTAAATCGAGAACTAAAGTTTTTTTTGAAAAACATAATATAACAATTGATGATAATGCTAAAATATTAAAATACGATAAATCTATTACTACAAGAGATTTACTTATACGAATTTTAAACGATATGGAAAAAGAATTTGGTGTTGTTGCAAGAATAACAACAAAAACGGCATTAATTTCGTATTTTTTGAAAAAAAATATATCTTTAGATAAATTTAAAGATATTTTATATTAATATATTATTCTTTATTCATAAATAATAAAACATAAAATTAATTGTTAAATTAATATATTTTATTTTTAGAACTTGACTGTTAGAGAGTAGAATCATTTGTAAACAAGTGTAAACTTACACAAAACCTGTAGTTCATGGATTACCATGCCTCTCGTTTTATCTTGAGCAAATATGCCACAACGTTGGATAAAATATGAAAAGCTGGTGTTATTATAATTAAAGTCAGTATAACCATTTTATCTATTTTAATATATAACGAACAGAGTATAATTCCTCCCAGTACAAAATTTAGCTGATCAAGTATTGGAAATGGTGCTCCTCTTCTTAATCCTAATCTTCTTTTAATGAAACTTCCCAACATTCCACCAAGTATTGCTCCAAGTGCGATCAATATAGAAATTATTGCCTGAGAATATAAATCAAGTGGCAGGAATGGATTTGGTATTAGATAATAAAACATAAAACCATATATAGCTCCGAGTATTATACCCGATAACGTTCCTCTTATTGTTACACCATCACCAAAAATTCTTCTACCATCAATAAACGTTTTGTATAAATCCAAAGGTTTACCACCACCAAGTAAGAATGCAAACATGTTAGCAAGATATCCAGGCATAAAAAAATGTATTGAATATATTATCAATTCAATTAATTCCATAAATGTTTATAATAAATTAACTCTACTATTCTTTCAATACTACATCTATTAATCCTATTTAGTATAATTTAAATTTTTCTCATACTTATATCGTTCCTTAATGCTTAATGTTTTAATTTATTATAGCATTTTTTAACGAAATCTTTAATAATCTCTTTGTGATCAAATGCTAGGTTCATCTTCAGAATATCTTTTAAATCGAAAAATCCGAGATCACTTGTTTCTTCAGAAATTTTAAGAGTTCCAGATTTATACTTTGCTATATAACAAATCGATACAACATGTCCTCTTGGATCTCTATTTGGATGTGAATATACACCAAGGAGATCTATTATTTCAATTTCTATTCCAGTTTCTTCAAAAACTTCTCTCTTTATAGCATCTTCACAACTCTCACCGCATTCAACAAAACCTCCAGGGAGGGCATAACAGTCTTTAAACGGTTCTTTAGCTCTTCTTATCAACAATATTTTTTGATCTTTCAAAACAATTGCATCAACAGCTAATGCTGGCGCTTTATATCCGAAACAGTTGCATGGGCATCGTACTTTTCTCATAATATTTATGAGAATCTTATTACATGTTTGCTGCGCACCCTGTGCTACGAGTTGCATAGATACGTTAAAGAAAATGGGATATGATGTCATTGGATTTTTTTATAATCCAAACATACATCCAAAAAAGGAATATGAAAGAAGAAAAATGGAGCTGAAAAAAATTCAAAACTTTTTCAACGTGAAAATACTAGAAGGTAATTATGATGTAAAGAGGTGGTTTGAAAATGTTAAAGGATTAGAAAAAGAAAGAGAGGGTGGAAAGAGATGTGAGATTTGTTACAAAATTAGATTAGAGGAAACCGCTAAAAAAGCGAGGAGTTTAGGTATTAATGTTATAACAACAACGTTAACTGTAAGTCCGTGGAAAAATTCTAAGAAAATTTTTCAAATTGGTAAAAGTATCTCGAAAGAATATAACGTTAAGTTTCTGGAAATAGATTTTAAGAAAAAAGATGGCTTTAAAAAGAGTATCACGTTTAGTAAGATATTAAATCTTTACAGACAAAAATATTGTGGATGTATATTTAGTTTCCAAAAGCTTCTCGAAAAGAAACGTTAATTATATTATGTTACACATAATTTTAGTAGAAGCTGAACTGGAACTTATACCAAAAGAAATTAGAAATCATTATATTATAAGAAAACATGCAAAAAAAAGAGGAAAAAAACCAAGTGAAATGATATTAGATTCGAGTTTACATTTTAGAGCAATGTATAAGATAGACGATTTTAAAAGACGAGGGAGACCTGATATTGTTTTTTTATCGTTACTCGGATTATTATCTTCTCCTTTAAATAAAACAGGCATGCTTAGAGTATATGTACATACGAGAAATGATGAGGTTATATTTATTAATCCGAAAGTGAGACTTCCTCGTAATTATAATAGATTTATCGGTTTGTTTGAAAAGTTGTTTGTTGAAAGAGAGATAAGGACCAAAGAAGGTATATGTCTATTAAAGCTGATTGAGATGAATATATACGATTTAGTTAAAAAGATAAAAGCTGAAAAATATATTTTAATGGATGAAAAAGTAGATATTAATATAAATAAATTAATTAAGGAATTTAAAAATCATAATGACATTGCTATAATGATAGGAGCTTTTCCCCATGGAGATTTCAGAAACGATTATGAATTTGCTGATAGAATATCTATTCATAAAGAAAGATTAGATGCGTGGAGTGTTGCATTATTTGTTACAGATTTATACTATTTTGTTAAACTTCTATAAATCTTCAAGAGAGTAATAGGCGAGATATACGTTTATAACACCATCCAGATCTTTCATCCATTTGAGTTTCTTTTTTATATCTTTAACATTTCCTTCTATTAAAAAAACAACTCTGTTATCTTTAATATAATGAACTTCTACACCATTTTTTTCAAGATTTTCCTTCAATTGATTTATATTACAATTTTCCGTCAATAATAGAAATCCACTAACAATCATAACATACTTCGATTTTTAACGAAAAAAATAGTTAAATCTTATACCTATAAAACTTTACAAAATTCGTTAATTTTTATTTTAATATTGTTCGAAAATCGTTTATTTTATTAAAAAATAAAAAATATTAATTAGATTTTTAATATTTAAATGTTTTAATTTCTTAAATTTAAGTATATTTTTCGTAAGGTGGTGATTGAATATGGTAAATATAGTTGGAAAATCAGTCTTAATACTTTTAATAATATGGACCATCTTACTAATACTAGCATGGTTTTCGGTTCTAAACCAACTGATTGGTGGTGGATGGTTCTATGGTACATAAAGAAGAAACGTATGAATACATATGGATTGTAATCGTTGCAGCAGTTATAGCAGGATTATCTGTTGTTATGGCGTACTATGGATTTGCATTAAATCTAAATCCTGTATGTAATGCAACTCCAATAGATATAAAAGAGGTAGAAAAATTAACTCCTGGTGTTAAAGAAATAGGACCAGGTATATACGAGATTACTATGATAGGACAACAATTCAGTTGGAATCCAAATAGAATAGTACTTAAAGATCCAAAAAGAGTTATTTTTAAGATTACTAGTAAGGATGTAATTCACGGTTTTCAAATTGTTGGAACTAGTGTAAATGCAATGGTATTTCCTGGATACATAGGACAATTTATTTGGGAACCTCCTAATAATTTTGAAGGAAGATTCCTGATTATTTGCAACGAATATTGTGGAGTAGGACATCATTTAATGTACGCTACTCTTGAAATCGAAAGGTGAATTTTTATGAGAGATATTTTTAAAGGAAGTTTTGAAGATATATTTTCCAGAATAAATATCGGATTTGCAATAATCCTATTAGCATTAGGTGGTTTGTTTGGTGTTTTGCAACTATTATCAAGAACGCCAGGATCTCCAATTAAAGTAAGTGCTGCAACGTATTATCAAATCTTAACAGGACATGGTGTCTTTTTAGCAGTGGCGTTTACGTTATTCTTCATAATGGGTCTTACAGTCTTCATGTCAACGAGGATTTTAAAAGTTGACATAAACAGATTACTTCTTAAAATATCTCTATGCATGACATTACTCGGAGCAGTTTTAGCTGCGGTTTCGATTTTAACAGGTAAGGCAAGGGTTTTATATACGTTCTATGCACCAATGAAAGCGCATCCATTTTTCTATATAGGTGCAGCTCTATTAATACTTGGTAGCTGGTTTACAGCGTTTGCATTATTCTTACAATACCTAAAATGGAGAAAGCAAAATCCTGATAGAGAAATACCTGTTCCAATATTCGGATTATTAGCTACGTGGATCGTATGGATTGAAGCTACGATTCCAGTTGTTATAGATGTATTAAAAGTATATTTACCAATGGCTTTATTAGGAGCGAGTGTCGATGTTCTTGAAGCAAGAACATGGTTCTGGTTCTTTGGGCATCCACTCGTATACTTTTGGTTGCTACCAGCTATAACATTATGGTACTATTTAATACCAAAAAGATTGGGTGTTGAATTGTTTAGCAAAAAGATGGCTAAGATTGCATTTATATTATTTATAATATATTCAACACCTATAGGATTACATCATCAATTAGTAGACCCTGGAGTTGATGCAAGATTGAAGTATTTACATACGGTTCTTACATTAATAGTAGGATCAGCAAGCATGTTAACAGCGTTTAATATACTTGCAACACTCGAAAGAGCAGGAAGAAAAGCTGGTGGAGGATTCTTCGGTTGGATTATCAAGCTACCATGGCGTGATCCTATATTTTCAGGAATGATTCTTGCTTTAATAGCATTTGGATTCGGTGGTATAACGGGAATAATAAATACGAGTTATCAATTAAACAACGTTGTTCACAATACCTCTTGGATCGTGGGACATTTCCACACAACTGTTGGAACAGCGGTTGCATTAACGTTTATGGTTGCTTCTTATGGTTTACTAACAGAACTATTTAATAGAAAAGTAATAGCATATTCTTTAGCAAGAATTCATCCATATCTTTGGGTAATCGGAATATTCATATTCTCAATGAATTATGCTCTAGCAGGATTGGCTGGAGCGCCAAGAAGAACTTACGATTTAACATTCGGAGGCATGGCTCCAGAGATTTGGTATACTTATCTCAAAGCTGGAGCTGTAGGTGGCGTGATTTTTGCTCTAGCAGGTGCAATTTTTGTATTAATATTCATTCTGTCGATACTAGTAAACAAGGGAGAAGAAGTTAGAATATTTAAGTTTGGAAATCCTCATGAAAATCTCAATGAGAAACATTCGGTAATCGATAACATAAAACTTTGGATAGTTGTTGCAGTAATTTTAATAATTTTAGGATATTCGATACCATTATACCAGCTTTATTCCCAAGGACTTTCTCTTGTACCACCAGTAGCTAAAGGATTATAAATTTTTTATTTTTTTACTTTATTTATTTTTATGAGGAAAATTTTTTTGTTGCTTTTAGTTGCATTGATTTCGTTTATCGTATCAACATCTGTAGCTTTAATAATGATAGAGTTCGTAATAAAACCAAAAACAGAAAAAGAGAGACCTATTGAAACTTATAAATATGCTGGTGTTTTACGTGAGAATAAGGTTGTTAACGAATTTAGTGTAGTTACAAACTATGGTAATATTACGCTACCAATAAAAGGAAAGGTTAATATTCTAACACCACAATATCTCAGATGTCCAGACATATGTCATCTTGAATCGATTATGATGTATTATGTTATGACTCGTGCAGTTGAAGAAGGTTTTTATAAGGATATTGTTTTCATTACGATAGATGTTGATCCATGGAAAGATACACTCGAAAATGCTACAAAATACCAGAAAAGAATAATGAAAGATTTATATGGTAAGATAACGTGGATTTGGATATTGGATGATGTAGATAAGATGTTTGATGTTTATGACAGATTTAAGATA
>JALTZH010000010.1 GCA_027051265.1 archaeon
TTTAACCTTAAAAGTAATATTTGGAACTTCATTTTTTATATATGACTTTAACACATCAATTAGATATCTGTTATCTATTTTAGATAGAAAAGTTATAGTTCTCTCTGCTTTAGATGGAATTTTTAAATCAATGAAACTCTCACCATATCCTATAGGTGTATTTTTTAGAAAGATTTGATGTTTTATACTCAACAAATATAATGCGTAAGGATTGTTATTATATATAGAAACCTCATGTTTTATCCATGTACTATATTGACTGATATTATACCACTCCACCTTTAGATTCTTAACGATAAAAGGAAGCTTAATATCTGTTTTAAACATTTCATTATATCTATTGGATATTTCATTTATAATATTAGTCCTTAATTCTTTATCAAAGGAAATGGGAATATCAAAGAGGAATATTTTCAACCTGTTATAAATTTTAATCTTAGATACCTCTCCATTTCTTATATGTGAGACCCACCATTTCATTAATCCCTCATCATCTATCGGATATATTATAGTTATTTCGGTACGATTTTTTGCATTTAGTTTTATATTTTTGAGCTCATAACTCTCCGCAACTTTTATATCGTTTAAATATATGTAACTTCTTAAACTTTTAATGCTTATTGAGAAGAAATTTGGATTATAAATAACGATTTTTGATATCAGTTTAATCGTTTCATTTTCAACTTTCCATTCCAAATCAATGTTCTCAATTTTAGGAGCTCTTTTTTCCAATTCCTTTTTTATAATATCAATACATGCTACCGTTGTTATTAATATTAAGATCAATATTATTACGGATAAGTATTTTAATACTTTTAATTGCATAAGAATTTAAACAAAAATTTTAAAATAGAGATTTTTTTTAAACATCAATTATTACGGGGTTCGAAAATTTTAATAAAAACCGGAGCGCATAAAAGTTAAAGTTCCCGTTCGAGTTTTCGAGAAACATAGTAATAATCATTCATCAACAAGAAACGAAGCTTGTTCAGTTTTCTCATGATTTTCTCCAAAACTTCTCTATCATACCTAGGAGAACCATACGTTTCTTTTCTATGTAAAGATTTAACGGGATCAAGTACTTCTTTCAATTCGTTTTCAGATATTTTAGGTAGTTCTATATTTAATTCCTTTGATATTTCTTCAATGAGATTAAGATTTATGTCTTTCTGACGTATATTTTTTTCTATACATCTTCTTACCAGTCTTCCTACTAATAAGTGTGCCTTTCTAAACGTTAATCCCTTTTTAACTAAAAACTCTGCCAAGTCAGTTGCAAGTAAGAAGTTATGTTCACATAGTTCCTGCATTCTTTTCTTATTGAATGTTACATTTTTCAGAACAATTTTAGTTAGAGTTAAGATTTCAATCAATATTTTGTAGGATTCCAAATATATTGGATTTATTTCTTGAAAATCTCTATTATAACCGTATGGTTTATCCTTTAAAATGTTTATACAAGTGAAATAATTCGAAAACAATCTGTTCAATTTTGCTCTCATCAGTTCAAGTACATCTGGATTTTTTTTCTGCGGCATTATACTACTAGTACTGGAAATTTCATCTCCCAACTCTAATATATTAAATTCGTATGTTGAAAATATTATAAATTCTTCAATCATTCTTGAAAGTTCGACCCCTATTAAATTATAACAATTCATCGCTTCCAATATAAAATCTCTAGAAGATGTAGCATCCAAAGTGTTGTCAAGAATATCGTTGAATCTCAACTCCTTAGCCAGGAATTTTCTATCTATGTTAAAGGAACTACCTGCCAATGCAGCTGATCCAAGTGGACAGAGGTTTACTCGTTTTAAACAATCAACGATTCGTTCTAGGCATCTATAAAGTGATTGAATCTTAGCGATGAAATAATGAGATAGCGTTATAACTTGTGCATGTTGTAAATGCGTATAACCCGGCATTATCGTATTAAAATTTTTCTCCGAAAGATTTTTCATTTCTGTTATTAGATCCTCAAGATTTATGAACACATCAATTAAATTTTCTCTAACAAGCATTCTAAGATTTGTAGCAATCAAATCATTTCTTGAACGACCGGTGTGAATTTTTTCTGAGATACTACCGATCTTTTCGTTTAATCTCTTTTCAATATACAAATGAACATCTTCAAGTTCATGTATAACTTTTAAACCCTCTTTACGTATTTCTTCCAAAGCATTTAAAACAAGATTTAACTCTTCATCGTTTAATATACCTATTTTGTTTAACATCTTTGCATATGCCATGTTGATTTCAATTTCGTACTTAAAAATGTTTTTATCAAAATCAAATGAGGATACAAATTTAGAAACCGTTTCGTTGTAATCTTTTTTCAATCTTCCTTCCCTAATCATATATATATTAAACTATTTCATGTTTCATTCTTATATAATTTTGGAAGAGTTCGTAAAGAATGTTTGCAAGATGTTTTGCTATCCTGATTGGTTCTGGTATTGAACCGAATATTGTGATTCTGTTAAGTAACGTTATAACATCGTTATATTTCATTCCAGCATATCTAACGAACAACTTACATCCAGTTTTAAGATGAATCTTTTCTCGAGCTTTAATTTTTCTATATTTTTCAAGTTTTAATTTATTTCCAGGAAAATATTCTTTGAGATATTTTTCTATACCATTGGATTCCTCATAAGATATGCATATTACCGGTACTTTTAATGTTTCGTATAACTGATGAACATCTATGATATTAAACCATGAAACTATACATCCACCGATCATTATTACGTTTATATCGTTTCTATTTAAGTTTCTATACATCTTAACGATATTTTCACTTGCATCATCTCCACCAACCGTTGCATAAGTATAACAGAAACCATCCAATATAAGATCACACCTCATTATAACACCAGCTAATAATGAGTAACGATCCTCACGTTTAAATTTTTCAGCTATACCAAGAATTCTTGAACCTTTTTTTAGACGAAATCCCCTCATAAATTAAAGTATATTAGTTGCGAATTTTTTCCTTTATATTTTAGGTGATTTAATGGGTCGTGTAAAGAATAGTTTAATCAAGAGAATTGCACGAGAATTGTTTGAAAAATATAAGGATGAAATAACCGGTGATTTTTATAAAAATAAAGAATTATTAAAAGATATAATTCAGGTACAAAGTAAAAAATTAAGAAATCAAATCATCGGATACGTTACAAGACTATACCATATTGAACAAGACAGGATGAAAAGATTGGAAGAAGAGCTTAGAAGTAGTTAGCGATAAGGAGCGTGGAGTATATATGCTAAAAGGATGTTTCACTGCAATAGTTACACCTTTTAAAGGTACGGATATTAAGAGTGAAATAGATTATGATTCCTTTAAGTTTTTATTGGATTATCAAAAAGATGTCTCTGGAATAGTGGTATGTGGAACAACCGGTGAGTCTTCAACATTATCTTATGAGGAACATAACAAGTTAATAGAGTTTGCACTGGAAAATTATAAAAACATCGTTATTGCTGGAACAGGATCTAATTCAACATGGGAAGCTTTGGAATTAACAAAACACGCTTATGATGCTGGTGCAGAATATTCTATGCAAGTTGTACCTTATTATAACAAACCAAATCAGGAAGGTTTATATAAGCATTTTGCAACGATTGCAGAAAAGATTGATATAAAGATTATCCTCTATAATATTCCTTCGAGAACAGGTGCAAACTTAGCTCCTGAAACGATAGCTAGGTTGTGTGAGGAATATTCAAACATCGTTGCAATAAAAGAAGCGAGTGGAAAAGAGGAGCAATGGAGAAAAATTAAGGAACTATGCAGAAAAGACTTTATAATCCTCTCTGGAAACGATTCAGATACGTATAAACTTATGAAGGATTATGATGCGAAGGGTGTTGTATCTGTTGCATCAAATATTATTCCTAAACAAATGCAGGAATTCGTTGAATATGGTTTAAAAGGAGATTTTAAGAAGATGGAAGAATTACATAAATATTACGAGGAATTCTTCAAAATGCTTTTCATAGATACAAATCCTATACCAGTTAAGGAAGCGATGAACATGTTAAACTTAAGAGCCGGTGGATTCCGTTACCCATTAACCGAGACAGATGAAGAAAAGAGAAAAATTATTAAGAACGTCTTAATCAAATATAAGCTATTGAAGGAATGAATAATCACCTAATTCAGAGGTTAAAAAAAATTGTAGAAGAGTTATATGGTATAAATAAAAACTTAAAAAATAAAAATATATTTTATGCTATAGATTTTTTAAACATAGCAATTCTAGAGCTTGGAGGAGAATTTGAAAGCAAAATGAAGGAAAGTTTATTACATTTTGTTTTAAAAAAACATGTTCTTAGGAATATAAAAAATATCGAAGGTATTTACTTCGAAGCAAAAGATTTGAAATTTCAAAAGTATGGTTATAGACCTGATATCGTATTGATAACGAAGGATGAGATAATTTTTGTTGAAGCTGAGACTAAAAAAGAAAGGATTCCAAAAAAAATAGAAAAACTTAAATTCTTTTTGAAAAGAATTTCTGAGGAAAAACATTTAGAACCTGTTTTAAAATGTATAAAGGATGGTGATAAAAGATTAAAAGTAATATTTGTTACCAATAAAGATGTTAATGAAAAATCATTTATGATAGATGGAGATATTGATATTAAAATAGTTAAAATGATGAATGATCCAGTTTCTGAAAGGTGATGAGTTCACCCTTGGCTGATAATTAATTACGAAGATTAAAAAAGTTTATAAATTTCTTCCTCAACATATCTGTCAATTCTTTCCATTGAACCATTTTTCCTTTTAAAATAAAATCCTTCACCTTCCTCCAATTTTCCAAGAATTGTATAATTTATGTTCTTCTTTCTTAATCTCTCCTCAAGTTCATCTAGGTTCTTTTCTGGAACTGATACTATAAAACAACCAGAACTTATAAGTTTGAAAGGATTTATACCAACAGCATTACATATCTCAATCGTCTCTTTACGGAATTTTATTACTGCTTCATCTAAGACAAATTTTGTTCCAGATGAGTAAACAACCTCAGCAATTGCTCCTAATATTCCACCTTCAGTTGCATCATGCATAGCAGATACGAGATCCTTAATCAAAAGGGCTTCCTTTACGATACTTATCTCATAGATAAATTTTTCAGCTCTAATTATTGTCTCTTTTTTTACTCCTTTTTTTAACAGAGTTTCTCTAAAATCTGTTGCTATTATTGAAGTTCCTTCAAGAGCAGGTTCTTTAATTAATACGAGATAATCGTTCGGTTTTGCATCTGAGGTTTTAATTATTCGATCAGCAATTCCAATTGCAGTTGTTATTATTATTGGAGAATTTAAATAAGAAACGTATTCGGAATGTCCAGATACTATCATTACACCAACATCTTTAGATGCGAGATCAATTTGTCTTGTAATTTGATCGATTTGTTTTTCTTCAATCTTTTCTGGAAGAAGTAGTACGTTTGATAGCCATTTAGGAGTAGCACCTCTAGTTACGATATCGTTACATGCAACATAGACAGATAGGAATCCTATCTTATCAACAGCTGCCGTTATAGGATCTGAATGTACCACGAGAAAAATGTTGTCTAGTTTAATGATCGCTGCATCCTCACCATACTTTGGTCCAAGTATAACATTCTCATCAATTTTTCCCAACCTTGAAAATATATATTTTTCCAATTCATCGGGTTTTAACTTCATATTTATAAATCTTTTTTAAATAGAAATGCATCTTCTCCATCAAGATAATACTTTCTGATTATTCCTTTGCATATGAAACCGTATTTTTTGTAGAGAGAAATCGCTGGAATGTTAGAGACACGGACTTCAAGATATACACTTTTACAGTTTTTTCTTTTTAACCTTTTTAAAATTTCTTCAAGTAATAAACTTCCTATGCCTCTTCTTCTAAACTCTTTCTTTACAGCTATCGATAATATATGACCAACATCACCATATTCAACTACAGCTATAACGTATCCAACGACTCTTTTGAGAAATTCAGCAACTAAGAATGTATCGGGACTCTCTTTGTGATAATATAGTAATAGATTTTTACCATAAGGATTAGGAAAGGATTCCAGTTCTATTTCATATACATCGTTTAAATCTTTTTCTTCAAATTCTCTAATTTTAACTTTATATATCTGAAGCATTTCTCACATAAATATTTATTTTTCATATCAACTTCAAAGATACTGTTTGAAAACTTCATTGCGCAATCGTTACTACAATGTCTTAAACCAAAACAATGTCCAAGCTCATGTAACATTTCTTTAAAAATTCTCTCCTTAAATATTTTCAAATCCTCATTTCTTAAACGTTTTAGAGATAATATACAATAGTTACCATTTATCTCAGCTAATCCAAATATAAAATTTGTTCCTTCAACATATATATCATCACATATCGTTGCAATGATTTTATTTCCTTTTGTATCTATAGTTCTTCTTATATAGTTTAAGATTTCATTAGCATCGTATTGCATTCTCGTTTTATTATACGTATTGTTTGGTAATTGAAACTTTTTTGGTATGCATTCAAAACGTATTCCTAAATATTCTGAGAGTTCTGTTAAAACATTGTCGAGAAGTCTTTCATCGATACACTCGAGTTCATTCAACTTAAGAATGAATATTTTCATAATTTTAATTATGAAAACATGCCAAATCTGTGGTAAAGAAGAGACGTTACCGTTTAGATGTAAATTTTGTAACGGTATTTTTTGCTATGAACATAGATTGCCTGAGAATCATAACTGTACAGGATTATCACAAGTCAAAGAATATTTAGGAGAAAAAATAGTATACGAACCTTCGAAACTTGAGGTAAAGAGCGAAAAACATCCGAAAAAGATAGGAATAAAGATCAAATTTGAAATTTGGTATATTCTGCTAATATTGATCTTAATCTTATCAATTTTAAGAATTTTAGGTTTTATATGAACTTCAACGAATTTATAAAAGAATACTTTATTGAACCAATGTATACTGGAGAAGGTTATAATTTACCAAACACGATAGTGTATGGAATTCTGTTAGGAATTGGAGTAATAGTTTCTTATAAAATTATAAAGAATCTCAAAATAACTATAGATAGGGTCTTTTTAATAACTTTAATTCCTTATTTATTCACGGGATCAACGATACGTGCACTTACTGATGCGGAAATTCTTCCCAAGATCTTTCCATTTTTGACGCCAGGTATATTTTTCACGATGTTTCTCATATATATGCCCATTTTAGTTTTATCCGTTAAGCTAAATATTTATCCAAGACTTGTAACAACTGCTGGTGTTATGTTAAGTATATATCCTACGATATTGTTGATACAAAATATCAAATATTTTAATGTTATAATTTATTTTATATTTTATTTATTAATTTTATCACTTATATTAATAC
>JALTZH010000011.1 GCA_027051265.1 archaeon
AGATTTTTCTGGTATGAAATAACTAAAAATAAATATTATTGATAGTCCAAATACAATTAATATCGATATGTTTTCTTTGGTTTCAAACTCAAGTTTGAGATCTTTTCTAACTAATATAAAGATGTTATTCAATAGTTTTCCAATCTTTTGCATAATCCGTTACCACAGTTAAAATTCTATATCCAGATAAGTTTATGTTACAAACTATTTCAGCATTAACCTCAAGTATAGATAAATCGCTTGAACATTCAACACAATACTTTTTGCATATGCTTTCGTTCAATATAAATGTTTGATTGTCAAGATAAACGATTAAGTGATCTAAACTTATTCTACCTGTGTTCTTTATCATAAAACCACTCTCATTTGCATAAATTATAGAAACTGAAGCTAATTCTTCCAATCTTTTTTTTTCTGAAAACATTTCGTAGGATAACATCTCTTTTGATTGTATTTTTTTAAAAGCTTTCATTATTATATATCCTGAAATTACTACTAATGAAATTAAAAGTAATGTGGTAAGTATTAGATTTATAGCTCTAAAATCATTCTTAACCATATTCCATACAAACCTGCTTCTTTAAAACCAAACTTTTTGTAAAATCTTATTGCACCAGTGTTTTTCTCTCCAACATAAAGTTCAACGAGCTTAATTCCCTTCTTCTTAAGATAACATAAACCTGTTTGTAACAATTTACTTCCTATTCCTTTTCTTTGAAATTTTCTCATGACAACGATTTCATGAATCGCTCCTAAAAATTCATCCCAATTTGCATCACATGCTATGAAGCCTATAGGTTTATTGTTATATGTAGCGATGAAAATACCATCAGAATCCCTTCGATATAACCATCTTATATACCATTTTACATCCTTTCTTTTCTTATAATGATAATAAGGCATTGTTGAATATCCATCTAAATAAACTTTTATCAAATCTTCCAGTAATTCTTTGTTTAGGTGTGAAATTCTTTCTACTTTCACAAGCATCATCATCTTATGACCTCGTACTCTAAAATTAAATCCTCACCTAATATATAATATCTTCTTAACTTTAACTTTATACCTTCTTCAACAAGATCAAATCCTTCACCATCAACTAAAGTCACGGCATCTTTTCCCCCTACAATAACCGGTGCAATTGCAACTATAACCTCATCAATCAGTCGATGCTTTAACATGCTCCAGTTTAAAGTACCTCCACCTTCAAGTAATAATTTTCTTATACCTTTATCATATAGGATTTCCATCAACTTTATTAAATCAACTTTTTTCTCACCACATATTATAACTTCGGCACCTTTCTCTTCTAATTTTTTTATCTTACTTTTATCTGCAAGTTTTGTAGTTGCAATTATAGTTTTTGCCTCGTTGTTCAATATTCTCGAATGTAATGGAGTTCTCGCTCTACTATCAACAACAATTCTTATAGGTTGTTTTTTGGATTTTATCTTATGAACAGTTAATCTTGGATCATCGTTTAATACAGTATTTATTCCAACCATTACTGCATCAACTTTGCTTCTCAATATATGTACACGGATCAAATCTTCGTAACATGAAATTTTTGTATCTCTTGATTTTGTTGCGATCTTTCCATCCAATGTCATGCCGGCGTTTAGAATTACATACGGTCTTTTCATAAAAATTAACACTTAATATATAAGTAAAAAATAGTAGAGAATATATAGCGGAGAAGAGATGGATGAAAATGTTTGCTAACGTTAACGTTTATCAATTTAATAGCTTAACGGATGTGATCTGAGTACAAGTCTAATGATTTAAACGTTGGATCAAGATTGTTAAATTGGTAAGAATAGAAATAATGTGAGCTTGTTTCCTTATGGAGGGGTGGTAGTTCACTTATGCCTAAGAAATATAAAAAGAAATTACCAAAACCAAAAAGTGAAGCCGAGAAACTCTGGGATAAAATAAAATACTCATTTCCTGATTGTCAAGGAACTTATCCTGAATGTCCAAACGATAAAATTGATATATCTAATCCACCACTCGAATGTAAAACTTGTCCAATATATTTTGAATATAAAAAGAGAAAAGGTTTACTTTAATCTTTTCTTCTTAATTTTTTAATTAAATTATATTTGTATATTTCTAACCTCTGGATTGAAAATGATTTAAGATAAGTAGATCCTAAGCTATACTTGTAGCATTGAAAATATATTGAAAGAAGAGTATTGCAGATGATATAATCTTTGTAAAATTGTATGATTGTAATAGATGCTAGGAATAAAAAGCATAAGGAATTAAACTTTGAAATAGAAAAATATCTAAATAACGGGTATAAGAAAATAAAACTTATAAATGTTAATGGTCAACGCTACATATTTGCTGGTGTTAAAGGAGATTATTATTTGGAAATAGAAGGTGTTGCTGGAGATGATCTAGGAGCATTCATGAATGGACCAACAATTGTGGTTAGAGGTAATTGTCAAGATGCTGCAGGGAATACGATGAATTATGGTAAGATAATAATACATGGAGATGCTAGAGATGTAATAGGATATGCGATGCGTGGTGGATGTATATACGTTAACGGAGATGTTGGTTATAGAGTTGGAATTCATATGAAAGAATATAAGGATAAGAAACCCACTATAATAGTAGCAAATACTGCTGGTGATTTTCTCGGCGAATATATGGCCGGTGGAATCCTCATCGTTTTAAGACTTAAGAGCAATTATATAGGTGATTTTATAGCTACAGGGATACATGGAGGCTGCATATATATCAGAGGATATATCGATGAAGATAGGCTGGGTTATGGTGCAAAAATTGTAGAGTTCAATGAACATGATAAAAAATTACTCGAAAAAAAACTTAAAGAATTTTGTACGATTTTTAACTATAGTGTTGATAAAATATTGTCTAAGGAATTTACAAAAATAGTACCAATATCACATAGACCATATGGAAAGTTATATACCGAGTAGCTACAACTCATAGCAAATCTTATACAGTTTAGGTTGTAAACGTGGAATAGCTTACGATTTTTCCATCTTTGAGATATATTCTTCTCCTAGCTCTTTTACCTATTTCTGGATTATGAGTAACGATTAGTATTGTTTTACCCATCTTGTTCAATTCTTCAAATATTTTAATAATCTCCATACCAGTTTTTGTATCTAAATTTCCAGTAGGTTCATCAGCCAAAATTATATCTGGATCATTTGCAAGTGCTCTAGCTATAGCAACTCTTTGTTGCTCTCCACCACTAAGCTCGTTGGGGCGGTGATGTATCTTATCTCTAAGCCCTACCATTTCTAATAGTTCAAGAGCTCTTTTTCGTCTTTCTTTAAATTCTACACCTTTGAACCACATAGGAAGCATAACATTTTCCAACGCTGTTAATCTTGGGATTAGATAAAATTGTTGAAAAACAAATCCAATTCGCTCTCTTCTAATTCTTGTTAACTCTTTTTCATTAAGTCTTGATACGTTTATGTTGTCATAGAATACGTCTCCTTTTGTTGGTTTATCTAAACATCCTATGATATTTAGTAGAGTAGACTTTCCACTACCACTTGGCCCCATGATAGAGATGTAATCACCTCTGTTTATTTTTAAGTGTATGTTTCTTAAAGCAATAACCTTTATTTTTCCTAATTCGTATATTTTCCATACATCTTTAAGAACGATCATTTTCTTCTAAACTTTTTTATAAGAATAAACAATACTACAACAAACAATACAAACATTAACGTCATATTAAGATTAAACTTCTTCTTTTCGAAAACGTTGATCAAGATTGATTCTCTTGAAGAATATTTTTTTCCATTTTCGTCGTAATATTCGATTAGTAGTTCGATTTCATATCTACCCTCGGAAATTTCTGGTTCAATATCTACAATTAAGGTAAACGTATCCTCAGGTTTAATATTACCAACGAAATGCTGTTCTCTCAATTTAAATCCTTCAGGTGCTTTTATAACAACCTTCGTAGCTTCTGCATCCATTTCTCCATAATTTTCCAGAACAATTGTTAGAGTAAAGATTTCTCCAGATATTATTCTTTCAGGTGATACATCTAAGGATGAGATTCTTATAATAGGTGGTTTTTTCTCAAAAACATATAAAGGTAGAGTTCTTGAAATATTCTGGTCTTTGCAAGTTATGTTAATTTTAAGATACGAATCACCTGCAATTGTTGCTTTAAATGGAAGAACAACTCGTGTCATGTTTCTTGGATATATTGTTCCTATAAAATACTGATTTTGACCTTTGAGTTTTGATTCGATATATAAATTACAATCTTCAACCTTTTCCTTCCCATCGTTTACAAGAAATAATTCGAGAAAAAAATCATCACCATAATATAGTTTTTCAGGTCTAATATTTACTTTTAGTATATTTAGAGACCTCTTAGGTTTCACTTCAAAATATATTATAAAACTTTCAACTTTGATATTACCTCCAGGATCTTTATACGTTAGATTTAAGAAAAGAGGATATATACCTTTTGGAAGATCCAAAACCTTGATTGGTAGAGTTATGGTTACGTTTTCGTATTGAATAACTGCACCAAAATACTGTTCTGAAGCAATTGCACCTTCAACCTTTTTTGAGATAAAAAACACGTTTTTCCACGTTACAAAATATTTGGAAAAGGATGTTAAGCTTAATTCTCTCGCATATTCGATACCGAGATTTTTAAACGTTATCGTCACGTTGTAATATTCATCAGCATACACTTCTTTCGGAAAATAATCAACTATAAAGAAATTATAATTCATAACTTTTGAAGTTTCTGGAGAATATATAATAAAAAATTCTTGAGCATGAACATTATTAATAATATATATTTCTTTAGCAAGAAAGCAACATAAAAATAGAAAAAAGGTAACAAACTTAACTCTCAGATTGTTGTTGTCTTTCATAATAATAAGAAAAATATGATTTTAAAAATACTTCTCAGATACATAACTTACAGAAAGTTTAGAACAGTGTTAACAATTTTAGGTATAATTATTTCGGTTGCTTTTCTTATAATATCTTTATCTATAGGAGAAGGAACAAGAGTTGCCGTGGATAACTTTTTACAAATGCTTGGACACGATAAGATTTTCGTTACAACTTACGGTGAGAAACTAACCGATGAGGATTATATGGATGTTAAAAAGATTAAAGGAATAAAAGATGTTGCAAGAGCTTTAATTCTTTCAGATGTTGTTTATTACAAAGGAGAGAAAAAGATATTAAAGATTTATGGTATAGATCCAGAAAATGCTAAGAGAGTTTTTGGTGATGTACGTGGTTACAGAATATCTGCAGGTAGATGGTTGTTGAGTGGTGAGAAATATTCTGCAACGATAGGTTATTCCGTAGCATATGAAATATTTTCAAAAAGAATAAAAGTTGGTGATTACATATATATAGGCAAATATAGATTTAAAGTTGTTGGTATCTTTGCAAAAACTGGTGTTAAACCTAGAGATAGTGTGATTTACGTTAATATAAACACGTTGCGTGAAATCAAAGGTTTAAAAAATGTTATCTCATCCATTGCTATTAAAATTAAAGAGGATGTAAATCCGAATAAAATAGAGTACGCGATAAAAAATAAACTCGCTAAAAGACATTCAAAAGAAAACATCATTATAATGACACCAAAAAAACTAAGAGAAGATATAAACGAATTCTTCTCAATGATGCAAACCTTCCTATTTTCTATTGTTTTCCTTGCTATTGTTGTTAGCTCTATTGGAATTATGAATACGATGCATATGAACATCTTAGATAGAAAAAAAGATATAGGTATAATGAAAGCTTTAGGTTGTGAAAATAAAATACTTGTTAAATTGATAATTGTTGAAACATTAATTTATAGTACTGTTGGTTATTTAATAGGTTTAATCTTAGGATTAACTGGAAGTAAAATTCTTGAGAAAATCATAGAGAAAGAAATTGGAGTAGCAATGTTTAAATCTGGATTATCTCTGGAAATCGTTGCTATATCGTATGCTATTGTTCTATGTTTAAGTATTATCTCTTCAATCTATCCTGCATATAAAATATCAAAAATAGATCCAATAAAGGTCATACGAGAAATTTAATCTAAAATGAAGAAAACGAGAAGAAAATGTTCAAGTTAAAAAACACTTTAGCTTATATATTATAAACCTAAACATCTTACTTGATATTACAATTGAAAGAAAAAATCATTTGATATAATTTGATGTTCTTTCTTTATCATTCTTCGATCGTTTTCTTTCGAATACTTTCTCTATAGCTTTATAGAAATCTTCCATCGTTACAAATTCTCGATTATTTCTTATAGCAAATAGACCTGCTTCTATACATATCATTCTTATATCCGCTCCTGTAGCTCCTTCAGTCATTCTTGAGAGTTTTTCAAAATCTATGTTTCTTAAATTCATGTTTCTGGTATGTATTTTAAATATCTCAACTCTTGCTGAAAAATCTGGTAAAGGTATATAAATAATCCTATCAAATCTACCTGGTCTTAATAATGCTGGATCTATTAAATCAATTCTATTCGTTGCAGCTAATATTCGTACGTTATCTAAACTCTTAAAACCATCTATCTCTGATAAAAGTTGAAGAAGAGTACGTTGAACTTCTCGATCACCGCTTACATCACTGTTTATTCGATGCATTGCAATTGCATCAATTTCATCTATAAAGACAATACTAGGAGCTTTTTCTCTTGCAAGTTTAAACAATTCTCTAACGAGTCTTGCACCTTCACCAATAAATTTTCGTACAAGTTCTGAAGCTGTTAAACCGATAAACGTTGCGTTAGTTTCTCCAGCGACTGCTTTAGCAATGAGTGTTTTTCCACAACCAGGGGGACCATAGAGTAATATACCTTTAGGAGGTTCAATTCCAACTTTTTTAAAAACCTCAGGTTTTTTAAGAGGAAGTTCAACGCATTCTCTTATTTCTTCTATTTGTTTTTTTAAACCACCTATATCATGATATCTAACGTTTGGCCTTTCAATAACCTCCATTGCTAAAATATCCGGATCCTTTTCGCTTTTTAAAACTTCAACCAATGCAAGTGTTTGTTGGTTTAAACCAACTTTTATTCCTGGTTTAAGATTTTTCTTATCAACATGAGATGCAATGTTTACCAAAAATTCCATACCATTATTACTTCTTACAATAGCTCTGGAATCATCAATTATATCGATAAGTGTTGCGACGAGAAGAGGAGGGGATTTTAATCGTACCAACTCATTTTCGAGTCTTTTGACATATTTTTTCAGTTGAATGTGGTTTCTTAAAAGTTTCTGATATAATATTTTATAATCCTGTTGCTTTGATACATCAACTT
>JALTZH010000012.1 GCA_027051265.1 archaeon
ATCTCATTCCCTTCAAATGTTGGAGTATGCAAAGGGATAAAATCATTAAGTTTCAAATATTTTTTTAAATAATAGATTCTCTCAATTCCATTCATCTTTTACCTTTTTGATGATATGTTTTCTTACATCTATTAACAATTTCAAGTTCTCATCTTTAAGCATGTCTCCTAAAGTTTGATCGACGATCTTTTTTAAATACCTAGATAATCCAGGAAATTTTCCTGAAGATGATATCGATATTATTATATCATCATATCTTAAATCTGCAGTAAATATTACATCTGATACCTTATCAACTCTATTTATCAAAATATTTTTCTTTTTACAAATCTCTTCTATCATATCATTCAACCCTTTATCATTTGTTGCAATTATAGCTAGAAAACAATCTTCAATGTTCTCTTTTACAACATTTTCATCTATTTTTGTTCTTATAAGTCTTACTTTATCATTCATTTGCATTTTTAGTTGTAATATATCTTTAGAAAAATCTTTAGAGATGATAACGATATAACATCCAGTATGTACTAATTTTTTTACTTTTCTGCTTGCAACATTACCTCCACCAAACACAACGACTTTTTTCCCTGTTATGTTTAAAACAACGGGTAACATATCTCATACATGAAAATAGCGTTTAATTATATAAAAGATATCTTCTGGTTGTTGAATGTTAAGATTCATATTGGATATATATATTGCATCGATATCATGTTCACCTTTAATGTTATCATACCTCTTTAAAGTTTTATATCTCGCTTTATTTAAATCTGTAAAACCGTGATCACTCACGATTATATAATCTCCATCGTAATTGTTAAATATTTTGGATAACGCTTTATCTATTAATATATAAAAATCCAATAGTTTTTTCTCACCCCAGTGTAAGTGAGAGTATCTATCCAACGCAGTATAAACGAAAATAAAAAGATCAGGTTTCTTTTCTATAATTTCTAATGCTTTGTTTGTAATTAAGTTTATCTCATCCAGACATTCTTTCTCAGTTATAGGTAATCCATAACCTATAGGCTTAAATTCAACACGAAAATTATAAGGAGGAATTATAAACGGAACATTTAGCACGTATACATCGTATCCTTTTTCATATAGAATCTCCCATATGAATTTTACCGGTATATCATCTCTTTTAACTAAGCTGTTATTTTTTATAAAATCCCAATGGTTATGAATTCTTGGAGAAATTCCGGAGAACATACTCGTCCATATAGCTGGAGATAATGGTTTATATTTTAGATAAATTGTACCATGATAACCTCGATCCATCAGAGATTTTATCGTTTTTAAATCTTCTATGTTTTTCATTATGATTTTCCATGTTGCACCATCTAATCCTATTATAATCATGACATTATTCACCTATAATATACTTTAAAAAGCAATTATTTCTTTATAGGTAGCCTAATCCTCTTAAACGTTCCTTTATTTTTTCTTCTTCCTCTTCGCTTAATTCATATTCTTCTTCCTCTTCCTCTTTTAATAATTCCGATAAAACGAAGTTTATATACTCTTCCACGCTATTAAATTCGTTACTCAATTCTACTCTCTTTTTTATTTCCTCATAGATTTTTTTTGGAATCTTAATGCTCACATATTCTTCCGACATAATTATGTATGATATTTTTAACTACATGAAGTAATAATTCTTTAAACAATGATTTTAAACCAGCATATAATCGTTCCTAATGAACATCGTAATAAGTAATCTAATGTATGTATCTAGATTATCATTTATGCTATTAGCATGAAAAAATCGCTTAATTTCTTTCTGATAGTTATGTTTTCAATGCAAACGTTCTAAAAACGTATTCATTTATGATACTTGAAAATTCAAGAGCAATATCCTGTAGCTCTATGTTTTTTATTTCAACAAAATCTTGATCTTCAAGAAGTTGTATATATACTGGTATTCTCTTTGATATTATTAAAAAAATTTCATAAGGTTTCAATATTAAATATGTACCAAGTAATTTGTTTTTTTCATCAACTTTATAATCTATCAAGTAATAATTCTCGGATAAGAAATGCAACAATGCACTGTCGTTGTTGAATACCATCTTTACTCTTAAATAACCTTCATCCAGCAATTCTTCAACCTTTTTTTTACTTATTGTTTCTATATTTTTTTCAAATCCTCTTACTTTAATAAATATGTTATATTTTGTGTATATATTTTTTAACATTCTTATCGTTTCTTTAATAACGGATGTAAATTCTTTAAAATCAAGTATTAGATTAGAAGGTTTATAAACTTCTACGACAACTGGTGCTAATCTCAAACTATTATACAGGAAGGAAATCATGCTCTTAAACTCTAAATCTAAATCAAGATATGATGAATAGAGATTCTCTTCATATATTTCATCGGCTAAAAATTCTCTTATTATTTTTACATCTCTTTCTTTCTTTAATTCATTGAGTAACTTCTTCAGATTGCTTTCAGCTTTACCTCTTACGTTTGATTTGGATTCGATGTAAAATTTTGCAAAAATCATTTAAAAATTATGAGAAAAATTCCCAAGTTAATGGTTACGCAACATCCAGATGCTGCAAGCAAGTATGTACCTGTTCAAGAAGAAGTTAAGGAAGCTGTTTATAGTCTATCTTATAAAGGATTGAATTGCGATGAATATATGGTAGACTTCGAAGGAAAAGCAACACCCTATCATCAACCATCGCAAATCGTTCTCGAACTATTAAAAGAAGGTATAAGAGTTGGTGAAGAAGTTTTTATAACACCAAGAATTCCAAGTGCTAGTAAGGAAAACGTTTTTAGACAAATAATTGCAATCCTTTCAGCTATAGAGGCGATATATCTGGCAAAGAATTATCAAAAAGATAACGTTGCAATTGTCGAACTGATACATCCTATGACAGAAGATTATAAAGATTTGGTATCAACAAAACAAAGGATAAACGATTTGATAAACTTCGCAAACAAAGAACTTAATCTAAACCTTAGAGAAAACGATATAAATATAATACCATTACTTGAAACCGTTCCATCTTTATTAAATCTTGATCATATAGTTGGTAAGTTTATAGAGGAAACGAAGCCTAAATATCTTAGAATATTTATAGGTAGAAGCGATCCAGCAACGATGTATGGAATGTTACCTTCAATTCTCTCATGTAAAATTGCGATCCATAAATGTTACGAATTATCAGATAGGTATGAAATCTGCATATATCCAATTCTTGGAGTTGGTGCACTTCCATTTAGAGGACATTTGAGACCCGAAAATGTGAAAAATATTTTAAACGAATATTCTGGCATAAGAACGATTACGATACAATCAGCTTTGAGATACGATTTTGAAAGAAAAGAATTGTTTGAGATGTTGAATTATATAAGAAGTAATATAGAATATTTAAACCCTTTAAATTTTACAAATGAAGAGATACGTGAGATTATAGATATAATTGGTATATTTACAAAAGAGTATGTTATAACACTACTTTCAATAGCAAGTAAAATAAAATTTATCTCAGATATCCTTCCAAATCAGCGGGATCGTTTAATTAGAGCAGGACCTTATGGTTATAGTAGAGAATCACCAGATTTGGTTTCAATATCGAAGATGGTAAATATAGAAGAAATTTCAAAACAGTTGGTAAAGTTACAAGTCAATTCGATTGCAGAATTACCAAGAGCAATAAAATACACTGGAGCACTATATTCCATAGGAATACCACCAGAATTTATAGGAACGGGTAGGGGTTTAAGAAATGTGGAAAAATTACTCGGTGAAGAATCTTTGGAGAAATTGTTAAAGAAGTATTATAAAAGTTTAAAGAAGGATCTTGAGTTTGCTGGACAATTCCTTAATCTAAAAGTTGCATCGGAAATCTTACCGAATTTTGCTATGAAACAAATAAGAAACGATGTTGAATATGTTATAGAAATTCTGGATTTGGATTTAAAACAAAACGAGGAATATAATTTAATATTATCACGTTTAATACCATATTTATCCAACATAATGAAAGAAAAAAACTTCCTAGATATAGAACTTAAGCTTATAAAAGAGTTGCTGATAAGACTTGGTATGATAAGAAAATCTTTAGGATAAGAGGAGATTCGATGAACGTTGAAGAAAAAATTAGAAATTATAAAAAAAAGATATCAACGTATGAGAAATATATATGCTGTAATGAATGTAAACTTTGGTTGGATGATGCAAAATATTGGTTACATATACTTGAGGAAGGGTTATACGAGATTGAATGTATAAGAACAAAATACGGAAACAAAGCTTTGATTGAAAAACTTAAAAAGACAGAATACGAAATATTTTTAGCTGAAGAATATTTGGAAGAAATATTTGAAAAATTGAAAAATCATTTTAACAAATAATGTTAGAGAATATATTTAAAAAGGGATTTATATACGAATGTATAATCTCAACAAGAAATGATAATAAAACTTTCAACTTCGCTCCATTTGGAGTTTATTTTCATAAAAATTTCGTTTATTTAAAAATGTATAAATGGTCAAATACTTTAAAAAACATACTTAGAGAAAAATGTTTTTTAATAAATATTATTAACGATGGGTTACTTTTTCTAAAAACTCTTCTTAACGATTTTAGAGATATTGAGTATGTTGTTTCAAAAAATATAAAACTTCCTATTATAAAAAATTGTAGTGCTTACTTTGAATGTACACTTGACACAATTCGAGAATACAAGGATCATTATTTTTTGCGAGGAAAAATTGTGAATTATATGATATATGAAAAATGTTTCATAAATAGAGGTTATAACTATTGTATAGAAATAGCTATAAAGATATCACGTGGAAATTTCAACATACATAAAGAGCTTGAGATAATAAGAAAAACGACGAGCTACGATTTTTACAGAAAAATTAAAAACTTAATTTTTAAAATTAGAAATAAATAAACTTCTTTCCTCCTAGTTAATGTAGTTTTTATAAAATATAGGAGGTTATATTAAAAAATGATAAAAAGAGATGAAATCGAACGACATATATATGTGAACTGGTATAAAATCGGGAAGAAATTAAAAATTATAATGCGTTTAAGAATAACGTTTATTTCAGAAAAAGGTTTAGAGCATACGGTTATATTCAGACATGATTTTTCAAAGAAAATTGATGAAGTTAAAAATATAAACGAATATATTTTAAAACATATAGAAAAGATGAAACATCATTTCATAAACGAAGCCTTAAAACTTGTTAAAAAAAATAGTATAAAAGTTTCAATTATAGAATTTATAGTCAAGAATGATGAGGTGATAAAGAGAGTTATAGAAGAAGATAAAGAATTTAGGTTTGTAAAAATAAGAATTGAACGATAAACATCTTGATCCCTCTAATCGAGAAACATTCATTAAAAGGAAAGATTTGTCATTATTTATTTCATTAATTATTAGTGATGAATGATGGGCGAACTGATAAGTGATGATCCCTGGAGTAGCTGAGATTTGCTTATCGCTTTTTTCTTTCGATAATTTTCTTTTTTCTAGTTTTCATCTCTTTTTTTATTTCATCTACTCTCTTCATCAAATCTCTTTTAAGTTTATCCGCATAATATCTGTTTGAGAAAGCATCGAGTTTTGCTGCTATAGCAATTTTTGCAGCCAGACTTCTTGCTATTTTTCCTCTATATTTCTTAGGGAAATTTCTTACCAAATAATGTTGGAACAGAATGCCATGTTTTGGAGGTGTTGCTTTTCCTGAGAGATGTTTAAACAAAGCTTTTTCTGCACCAATAACCTGTATCGTACTTGCAGGTAATGTTGCAAGTTTTTTCAAACCTCCAGCCATTGATAGAAGTTTTGCACCTAAAAGAGGACCAGCTATTTCAGAAAGATTTGGAGCATATTCTCTCATTCTTTCTTTAATGTAACTCTCCAACGTTTCCCTATATCTGTATAACTGTTCTAAAATTTTTGAAAGTCTATGAACAACGTTTAAATCTCTTTCATCAAAATCTGCACCAGCTGATTCTTTTGCGAGATTTTTATACTCTTTGAAATTTTCTCTACTCTTATATTTTGATACCAACTCTACAATCTTTCTATTGTTTCTTACAATTTTTATTAGTTCAGGAAAATGTAAGCCGTAGAATTCTTTAAGTCTAGCGATCAATATATTTATAACTTGATCAACATCTTCTAAAGATTCTACAGCTTGTATTATTAAATTATCCTGATTTGAAAACGATTCCTTTAATTCATATTTAGCGAGTTCTATAGAAAATCTATGTAGATAATCATAATACTCTCTTTTATCAATCTTTACGTATTTAAGCAGGTCATCGAGTTTTTCTAATACTTCCCTATCATAAATATATTTATAGTTTTTATATTTTTTAATAATCTCTTTCTCTTCTTCACTTTTTTCTTTGAATTTTTTTACAACATCTTCGATACTACCTTTAAACCTTTTAAATTCTAATACATTTCCATCTTCATCTAAAACAAAGATTCCTAAAGGATTTTTATAAATAAAGTACATAATAATTATTTTTAACCAATATCATTTTTAATTGAATCAGGTATTACACTGACCTCCTTCCCACTCTAAAGGACGAGGATTCCTTGCGCGGAGGTTTATGCTTCTGCAAGAGAGACCTGCAGAGGCATAGGGTAAGCCAGCACCCGGTTAAACCTTACTCTTTCAGATCCTCTAATCCTGCTCCTTACGGAGTAGACTTAGAGGACATCATTGAGACGAGGGCTATATTTAGCGTAGCTACGACGTCTCTATGAGCTTCTACATCGCAGTTAAGACATTTAAACAATTACCTTTTTTAATGAACAAGGCTGATCCACACCAAGTGCAACGGGAGGGGGGGTATTATATTCATTTACGGGTTTAACTTCAATACCGAAGTTTTTGGCTGTGATTTTAATTCTTTGGATGATATATCTATAGCTGAAGAAGTTGTGGATAATAGCATTAACTTTCTTGTCTTCGTTATTGTTTCTTCTTAAATCTTTGGGATTACCGACGAAGATAGTTTTAACGTCTTTTTTCAAGCGAAGCTTAACAAAACTATGAACAGCTATGTTAATAGGTGGTTTAAAAAATAATTAGAGAAAG
>JALTZH010000013.1 GCA_027051265.1 archaeon
CCTTTATATCTCTTACCGTATAATTTTTATAATGAAAAATACTCGCAGCTAATGCAGCGGAAGCTTTAGTTTTAGTAAAAACCTCGTAGAAATGTTTAGGATGTCCAGCTCCACCACTTGCAATTACAGGAATTGAAACATTTTCCGATATAATCTTTGTTAATTCTATATCAAAACCTTTTTTTGTGCCATCGGTATCTATACTTGTTAATAAGATTTCACCAGCTCCAAGCTCTTCAACCTTTTTAGCCCATTCAATAGCATCTAATCCAGTAGGTTTTCTTCCACCATAGATGTATACTTCAAACCAATATTTGTTATTAATTACATGTTTTCCTTTCCTTATATCATAATTTCTTTTTGCATCGATTGCCACAACAATACATTGTGATCCAAAAATTCTGGAAGACTCTTTAATTAAGGATGGGTTTTTAACAGCGGCAGTATTTATTGAAACTTTATCTGCTCCAGCTCTTAAAACTTTTTCAATATCTTTAACGCTTGAAATTCCACCACCAACCGTTAGAGGAATGAAAACTTTTTCAGCAGTTTTTTCTAGAATATCAAAAAGCAATTTTCTTTTCTCAACACTTGCTGTTATATCTAAAAATACGATTTCATCAGCGCCATCTTTATCGTAGATTGAAGCTAAGACATCAGGCTCTCCTGCATATCTTAAATTTCTAAAATTTATTCCTTTTACAACTTTACCATCCTTAATATCTAAACAAGGGATAATTCTCTTCGTTAACATATATTATAGTAATTTTATTCCTCTCATTTCTCAAATCAATAATTAAAACTGAAGACTAAAAAATATGGAGAATAAAGATATAAATGTGTTAATGTTAAAAAAAAGAGGAAACGAGACTATATGTAACATATTCATTTCTGTAGCTTTTTATAATAATAATTTGATAGTGAGGAATTAAAGATGAAACAACAAATTTTTTTAGAAATCTTTTTAATACTTCAATTACTCGCTTAAATGTCTCGATTCTTCTCTTCTAAGGTTATAAAGCAAATCCAACACCTAATTTCTCCCAATCAAATGATTTTATTTTATACAAATATAATTAGAATTGAAGAATGTTTATTTTCATTTCATTCATGAACAAAACAGGCACCAAACCTGGTGTTGGATGAATATTCATTCTTTTCTGATATTCTGTTTGTTCTTGAAACGTTCCAGAATTTATAAGAAGAATGTTCTTATAATCTTTGATTGCTGTTCGATGTACATGACCAGCATGAATAATGTTTGGAATTTGATCGATCACCAAAAAATCAAAATCTTCTGGAGCAATAGGGACTCGTGAACCGTAAAATGGAGAGAGATGTCTTTTCTTTAACCAGATGGTCATTGCGAGATCAACTTTTTTATAATCATAACCTGGTAATGTTGCTATTATATCATCTAAGCTTCTTCCATGATAAATCAATATATCAATTCCATGCAATGATATGAAAGAAGGATTCGATAACATTACAAATCTTGAATCATTATAAAAATCTTCGGCATATTCTTCTAAAATTGGTGGCTGCGGCTCTGCTTGTCTTGTCGCATCGTGATTTCCAGGGATTATTATAATTTTTATACCTTCAGGAACTTTTTTTAACATCTCGTATAATTTTTTGTACTGTTCTTTTATGTTTTTTATTTTAAGCTCTTCTTCTTGATTAGGATATACTCCTATACCATCAACTAGATCACCACCAATTATAATATATTTGACACGAGATGCAATATTCTTAGCAACGCTTTCCATGCGTAGCCATCTAACAAATCTTTGAAACTTATCGGTTAAGAATTTATTACTACCAACATGAATATCCGAGATAAAAACCGTTACAATATCGTTTTCTATCGTTTTCGTCCTTAAATTAACAGGAACATCAGGAAATATTATATCCGAAACAATAAACCTTCCGTGTTGAAATTTTCCTCTTAAACATAGAATTTCATCTTTAATTATTTCATCACAAACTTTATATAACTCATCGTTTTTCACCACAGCACTCATTGTTCCTGTAGGATCATCAACCTCCAATACGATATATCGGTTAGAATATTTTTTAATATCATAGACACAACAAACAACATAAGCTTCTTCTTTTAACTTTTTTGCTTGCGATATAGTAATTGATCTAATTCCCCTTGATTCAAACAATTCCTTTATTTTAGAATATCTATTTCTGAAATAATTTAAGAATTTTTTTACATCAGCTTTTGAGGTGATCTTTTTAAAATTTTTTTTGATTTTTATATCTTCCTCGTATTCATCAGCGATTCTTTTATATTTTTTCTCCAATACTACAACGTTGTTTCTACTATTAGTTTTCATGTTGGATTTTATCTTGTTTAGGAATTCTTCCGTTATGATTGCAACATCTTCTTTAAGAGCATGCTCTATTATCTTATTTAAATCGGAGATATGTTCCTTTTCTAGAATTTCTAATGCTTTTGGTGTTATATTTAAATTGTACTTAAGAAGTTTTCTTATTATATCTTTCTTTTTCATCAAAATCACCGGATAAAATATTGATACAATTCTTTATTGCTTCAAGATTTTCAAAATTCAAATGAATTTCTCTCGTTCTTCCATATCTTCCTCTATTTACAATTTTACAGGATATAAAACCCATGTTTTCTAATTCAGTTATTATTTCGGAGATTCTTTTTTTCGATAGCTTTTCAATATTTAATGAGGAACATAATCTTTCATATATACTATAAATAAAACCTGTTGTTAATCTTCTCCCTTCATTACTTAGCACCACTAGTATATATAAGATTAATTTGTAATGCAATGGTAGATCTTTAACAATTTCTTCGTAAATTTTTACATCTAGATGTTTAATCGCTCTTTTAATATGATCTAACGTTATTTTATTTGAACCCTCTTTCTCTGCCAGTTCACCTGCGAGTCTTATTATGTTAAGAGCTTTTCTTACATCACGACTTTCTCTCATAACGTATGCGGCAACATAATCTAAAACATTAAAATCTATAACGTTATCGTTTAATGCTAATTTAACCCTCTCGTATATTATATCTCTTAGTTCTTCTAAATTATACGGATGAAAAATAATTTTAACACCATCAATTGTGCTGAGAATTCTATCATCAATGTTTTTTAGGAAATCCACACGATTTGAGATACCTATAATTGAAACTCTGGAACTTCCTATTTCGGTGTTTAATCTCACCAACGTATATAAGATACTATCGTTTCTTTTTTTGATTATTTCATCAATTTCATCCAGTACAACGATTAAATAGCAATTCGTATCTTTTAATTTATCTCTTAATAACAAATATAACTTATCTGAACTCCAACCACTTACTGGTACATGAATGTTAAAACTTTTAAGTATTTCAGCCAAAATTCTATATCTGGTTTGTAAATTTTTACAGTTTATATAGCAACATATTAAGTTACGATTTAAACCTTCATCGTTTTTTATTATCCTTGTAACATAATTTATTACTAATGTTTTTCCAACACCAGGTTTTCCATATACTAATATATTTCTTGGAATATTATTTATTATTGAACATTTTAATATTTCCATAATTCTTCTCACTTCATTATCTCTATGAAGTGGTTTTTCAGGAATATAAGAATCATATAATGCCTCCCTATATTTAAATATCCTAGTATTAAATCGTTCCATAAATATAATCCCCCCAATAATTGTATATTATCTAGTTATAACTTAAATAAATCTTTATACAATTTATAATATAATTTATAAAATATTTTAATTAAATGGAAATCATGTATATACTTACTAAAATTTTTTATTATATATCATTATAATGTTTATTCCTTAAAAGCTAAGATTTAAATACCTTAAATTACTAATTTTTAATTGGTGATTAGAATATGGTAATGTTGAAAAGAATTTCTGAGTCAACAAAGGATTACGATACAATAAGATATACAACATGTACAAACATGTGTGAATCTGGTTGTGGTTTAAAAGTCTTTCTAAAAGATGGCAGAATCGTTGATATATGGGGAGATGAAGAGCATCCACAAAACTATGGAGCTCTATGTCCAAAAGGATCAGCATTAATACAACATGCTTATAATCCATTAAGAGTTAAATATCCAGCTATTAGAGAAAATATAGATGATAAGTTCAGAAGAGTAACATGGGATGATGCTTTAGATTTCGTTGCTGAAAGATTAAAGTATATAAGAGAAAAATGGGGTGCTCATACCGTTGCATGTCATAGAACAGGTAGATCAAGTTTTGGTCATAAATTAGGTGCAACCAGATTCTTAACAATGTATGGTACACCAAACATATTTGGACAAGGACCACTATGTTGTGAATCACCAGGTGCTAGAGGACATTATGTATTTGGAGCAAAAGAATTTCTAAGATTGTTTAATCCTTGTCAAGATGCTGTAAATTCTGATACAATTGTAATATGGGGAGGAAATGTTGCTGCTAACGAAGTCATAACAATGTCATGGTTTATCAGAGCAAAAGAAAAGAGAGGAGCTAAGTTAATAGTAGTTGATCCAAGATTTAATGCTACGATGGCAAAAGCAGATTTAGCTCTAAGATTAAGACCAACAACTGATGCTTATCTAGCAAATGCAATTGCACACGTATTAATATATGAAATTGATGGTATCGATAAAGAATTCGTAAGAAAGTGGATCCATGGATTTAATAGATATGCTGAAACAGTAAGACACTATACACCAGAAAAAGCTGAAGTTGTAACCTGGGTACCAGCTGAAGATATAAGAAAAGCAGCTGAATGGGTTGCATATCCAAGAAGAACTCACTGGACTGGTTGTTTAGGTACGGCACAACAATACAACGCAGGTAATACAAATGCTGCCATTCAAGCATTAGTAGCAATTACCGGTAATGTTGGTGTTAAAGGAGGCGGATGGAACTGGTTACATAATTGTAGACCACCTCTAAATGCTGGTAAGGATTTAGCAAAATATAAGGCAAAGATTAAGGAACCAATAATCTCCGATAAAATAATACCATGGGGTGATACAAGCTCTGCAGCAATCATACATGTAATGTTAACAGAGAAGCCATATCCAATTAAAGGATTCATAAGCAATGGAAATCATCCAGGTAGTCAATGGCCAAACATCAATAAAGTAAGAGAAGCAATAAGAAAGTTATATCTACATGTACACTTAAGCTTCCATCCAAATGGAACTGCTGCTATGTCACATGCAATATTCCCAATTGGAAGTCAATTTGAAAGAGAAGGATTATGTCACCATGGTAACAATAGACATATGCAATGGCATAACTGGATAATACCAAGACAATGGGAATGTAGATCTGATATTGACTTTTGGGCAAACTTAGCAAAGAGATTTGAATTCGCAGAAGAATATTATGCACCAGGTGGAAAAAGCTGGTGGGCTAAGGTTGATCCTTTAGGTAATCCAGTTCCTGAAGATCCAAAATATCCTGGTACAACAATATATGTAGATGAAAAGATTTCAACAGACTTCTTTAATCAACAAGAACCATTTACAGCAGGTTGTACATGGGATGTATTAGATCCTGAAAGATCACCAAGAGGAGGAGTAATGTGGCCAGCACAAACAAAAGATGAAGCTCTAATGTATTCCGATCCAGAAGCAACAATTAGAGGTGCACAATGGATAATGTATAGAGAGGGTGTAAACTATCCTGGAACAGATAAAAGATTCCCAACACCAAGTGGAAAGGTTGAACTTTATTCAGAAGCATTAGAACAAATCGGATGGTATCCAGTACCAATTCATATTGAACCAAGTGAATCTCCAATAGCAAGACCAGATCTATGGGAAAGATTCCCAATCATATTATCATCTGGAAGATTGGTATCTAGCTTCCACGAAATGGGTCACTGGTGGCCATGGATGGTAGAATTAGAAAATCATAGCTTCGTAAATATCCATACGGAACTAGCAAAGGTATTGAACATCAAAGAGGGAGATTTGGTAGTAGTAGAAAACGATAGAGGTAAAGTAATAGTACCAGCATGGGTTAATGAAATGGTAGATCCTGCAGCAGCATGGTTCCCAGAAGCCTTTGATCCATATCAGCCATTCTATCCATACGAGTCAAATAATGTCTTAGTAGATGATATAGTAAAAGATCCATATTATACACAGGCACAATATAAATGTAACATGGTTAGAATATATAAACTTGGAGACGATCCAGAAGAAGCTGTTAAGAAAACAAAAGAATTTCTAAAGAAAATTGGAAGAGATCCTAAGAGCTATCCTGATCCTAAGACAGATCCAACAGTTAATCTAGGTACTTACACAAGATTTATCAAACCAGGTTCAGGTATTTGGTTAGAACCACAACCTAGAGAGGAATATAAATTATAAACTTTTATTTTTTTCTTAAATTTACGAATCATCATCTCAAAGATAGAGGGGGATATATATGGTTGAACCTTTCACTGAAAAGGATCAATTGAAGAATTTCGTACCTCAAATAGCCAAATATTTCTGGGAGAAAAATAAAAAAATAGGATTATATGAAAGCCAAGGAGCTCATAGATGGTTAGTACCAGCAGAACATCTATGGTTATACATAGATTTTGATAGATGTCTAGGATGTTTTGCATGTGAAACCGCTTGTAAACTAGAGCATGATTTACCAATGGGTATTAGACATATAAGAGTAATGCAAATTGGTCCAAAGAAAGTAGGAAAAAAAGTTAAAACAATATACTATCCGATGGCATGTTTCCATTGTGGAAGAGCACCATGTGTCGAAGCATGTCCAACAGGTGCAATGAGAAAGAGAACGGATAACGGTATTGTTTATGTTGATAAGGAAGCATGTATAGGATGTAAACAATGCATGCAAGCATGTCCATTTGGTGCAATTCAATTTGATTCCAGATTTGGTAAAGTTACGAAGTGTAACTATTGTATGCATAGAATAGATAAAGG
>JALTZH010000014.1 GCA_027051265.1 archaeon
ACCTTTAAGAAATCCTAAATTCGAAATCCTAAACACTAAACAAACCCTAAAATAATTTATCAATTTTCCAATTTTCAATTAACCAACGAATTTTCCAATGATTTAATGTTTCAATGGTTTAAACCATAACATACTGACACTTAGTACAGCGTTTAGGGGTTTATTAATTCATTAGAAAATTGAGTAATTGATTGTAAATTAATAAATTGAAAATTTGAAAATTTGTAAATTGCCTTAAGTAGATTCCCTAAAACATATTTCCAGTCACCCTGTCATCCGAGGGGACAGGCATGCCAAGCAGAGCAGGAGTCGGACAATGGCACCATCCATTCTGTCATCCCCCGACTTGATCGGGGGATCCAGAAAACCAAAGCATTTTAACAAAATTAATCAAATATATATGTCCCATAAGCCCCTAACCAAAACCTGCCAATCCTGCAACAACAGCTTTACTATAGAACCAGAAGACTTTGAATTTTATGAAAAAATAGGAGTACCTGAGCCTACCTTCTGCCCTGAGTGCAGAATGATAAGAAGAATGGTTTGGAGAAATGAAAGGACTCTATATTCAAGAAAATGTGATTTATGCAAAAAACAAATCATATCCATATACCCTGAAAACTCCCCATACACTGTATATTGCCAAAAATGCTGGTGGTCTGACAATTGGGATCCACAACAATATGCTCAAGATTATGACTTTGAAAAACCTTTTTTTGAGCAGTTTGGGGAATTAATGAGGAGAGTGCCTCATATATCAGTTTTTGGGTCAAGTAGAGTTAATAGTGAATATACGAATCATGTATTAGATTTAAAAAATTGTTATTTTGTATTTGCTACTGTGTTCAGTGAAGAAGTCTCTTATTCTAACCGCGTAGCAAAATGTCGTGATTGTTTTGATGTGTACATGGTTAAAGAAAGCGAGCTGTGCAGTGAACTGGTGAACTGTAGTAAAAGTAGTAATTTGTTTTATAGTATAAATTGTGATAATTGTTTGGATTCTTTTTTTCTTTATGACTGTAAAAACTGTTCCAATTGTTTTGCCTGTACCAATCTTAGAAATAAACAGTATTGTATATTTAATAAACAATATACCATTTTTTACATTTAATAAAGAATATTCATTAAATTCTTCGGATAAAAATCTTGTTGCAATAAATTTAGGTACAACAGTTATGAGATGTTTGATTTCACTCTCGTATAAAATTCTTGGTGTATATTCTAATTTATTATTATCATACTTTATTCTACATAACCTTGCTAATCCGTATTGTCTTAATATTCTTATCTCTTTTATATTAAACATAAATCTTTATTGTTTTTCAAGGTTTAACACATTATACTCTATCTCAGCAACAATATTTGCATTCTCAACAATTTTCTCATAAAGCTCTTCCTTTACATTTAATTTGAATTCCTTAAAAACATAATTGCTTTTTGATATATAGATTATAGAATAATTTTTAAATCCCAGTATATAGGCATATGCATTCGCTTGAAGGATATGTTCATAAAACGGCTCAGATATTTCGTTGAAAATTCTTTCCGAAATTGTTTTTAACTCGTATACTGTTTCGTTGTTATAATCTACGATATCTGCTCTTCCTGATATTTTTATATACTTAGGAATTCTTTTCGATGGAAATATAACCTCTACCTTAGCTTCAATCTTTATATCATCCATATCTAAACTATCCTGAAAGATTCTATGTAAAATTTTTCCTATAAAAAATATTTTCAAAGATAGAATCTTTTGTTTTAAATATTCAATTATATATTTTCTATCTAGAATATTTTTGCTTAAAATGTATTGAACATATCTTTCTTGTATAATATCGAATATATTTTTTTTAGAAAGTTGTGAAATGTAATAATGATACGGTTCAAATTCTTTAAACTCTTCAAGATAATTTTCGATGATTTTTTTCTCTAAGATTTCATTTACATTCATGAACCGCACCTCATTTTCATAAGGGACATCATAGAGAGATTTATATCAATATTTATGACTTATTCCATGTATCACTTCACGTACTCCTACTCATACCAATTATAATTGTAGTAAAGTTATTCACACAATACATATACATATCTGCTTAATAGTTAAGTTGTTAATCTCAAGCTATTAGCTCTGTGACTACTAAGCTATTAAACTGGTTAACGTTAACGTTAGCAAATACTAACCTCCTCCCTGCCCTTTTCTTAGCGACGTTTTGTAAACATTTCTTATTTCTATCTTACATAATAGTTTCTGTAGTGAAATATGATGATATCTAGAGTTAAATATTTAAGAGACCAAGTTTTATAAAAGAAAAATCTTCATCCTTCAAATTATGATGTTCTTGTATAAATAGTAATGAATTGGAGATACGTATGTTAAATAAAAATTTAGTAGAGGTTTTATTATGTTATTAAGGTTTATGGGGAATATGGGGGTAGATATATCAAAGATTAGGGAAGCATTGCTTGAGGACGAGGATTTTCTAAGAGGATTTGCGATAAAGGTGGCGAAGCAAAAACCTCTACAAGAATTAATCCTAAAATCCGTTATACCAAACGTCGCCACAAAAAACGATTTGAAAGACCTTGAAACAAGAATCATTCATTACATTGATAAAAGATTGGACGACATGAGAAATTACATCGATAAAAGATTAGATGATACGAGAAATTATATAGATAAAAGATTGGATGATATGAGAAAGCTTATAATTGCTACCTCAACGATCCTCGCTATCCTATTATCCGCACTAATCGGTATCCAATTGGTTTAATTTCTGAAAGTAAAGCTTAAATAAGTAGAAACATTACCTATGAAATATGGATTTGTACTTTTTTTCATCTTTTGTTGTTTATATAATTGTTTATATATTTTATGAGTACTCGATCTCATGAGTCGGGAGTGATACAAATCTCAGAAAGTTTAAGCTATAGTTGTAGTATTGAAAGTCAGCTAACCCCCTTATCATCATAAAATAAATCTCAGTTTGGAGGCTTTTCATCATATATAAACTTCTTACATAAGGCCTTGTATGGGTTTATTCTTTTTTAGGTATCTATTTCATAGTTGAACTCACACTACTCAAATAGATATGGAATTACTTAAATCATCTCTCTGCTTAAGCTATTAAATTTATCAACGTTAACGTTAGCAAATATTTTTCAGTGAAAATAAGGTAGTGATACAATTTAAATCTTTTTTATTACTAAACTTCCACGTGGAACATTTAAACTCTTTGCTACACTTGAACATTTTGCTTTTAATATATATATTAAACGACATCTAAACATATCTTCGTATTCACTTAACGTTTCGTAATTTCCCATACCTTTAGATATTACTAGGATGTTTTTACTGTACAAGAATTCTTTGAATTTTTTATCCGCTTCATCTAAATTAATACCAACACTTTTACCGGATGAGACTACTTCTCCGTTATAATACTTCTTAACATCATATATCGTTGCATCATCAAGTATAAAATCAGATTTTGCAGCTACGATTATTTTTTTGTTATATTTTTTCTCTAACTTTTCTATTACATACAAATCTATTATAAACTCACCACAGTTATCTAAGATGTAAAGAATTCTATCATATGTCTCTATTGCGTTAATTGCATCATTTACATTACCTATAATTTCTGACTTAAATATATTCTTATATTCTTTCTCAATGTTTTTAGGAAAAGTATGCTCTTTAACACCAAATTCAAAACCATTTGCTATAGCAGCTAGTTTAAGCAAGAATGATAATTCATTTTCTCGACGATGCTTTTTTATTATATCTAGTAACATCTTTGCCTTCTTATTACTTTCATCCTTTAATCGTTTGTATATATCGTCTTGGTTACTATATTTCCTTATAATTCTATATCTACCAGTACCTAGAATTGCAGGTACAACGTTTTCGTTAAGATTATTATTCAAAAACGATAAGAATTCTCTTAAAGCTTTTAGTTTAACATTTTCATCTTTTATGCAGAGATCTGCTTCAAATTTTGCTCTAGATATTAAGCAAGGAATACATTCGGGTTGAATCTTCATAAACTTTTAAAATAAAATTTCAAATATTTTTATTAAGATGAAAGCTGCGCTGGCATTAGAAGATGGTACCGTTATTATAGGTAGAGGATTTGGATCAAAGGGAGAAAGATATGGAGAAATTGTATTCTGTACTAGCATGACCGGCTATCAGGAAGCATTAACGGATCCAAGCTATAAAGGACAAATATTGATCTTTACCTATCCATTGATTGGAAATTATGGAATCCATGATGTTGACAACGAATCTTCGAAGATTCAAGTTGAAGGCCTTGTTATAAGAGAATTAACTCATCCCTATCATTATTCAATGAGCTGTGATTTGGATAATTTCTTAAAAAAATATGAGATACCTGCTATTTGTGATATTGATACTAGAGCACTTGTTATAAAAATAAGAGAATTTGGAACAATGAAAGCTGGTATAATGGTTAAGGAGGAAATCAATAAGAGAGATATTTCAAATCTTCTAAACAATACCATAAAACAACCCGATATAAGTGAGATCGATCTAGTTTCAAAAGTAACAAGAAAACAACCAGTAACCTTAGGAAAAGGAAAAATACATCTTGTTCTAATAGATTGTGGTGTTAAAAAAAGTATCGTTGATGAACTAATTAATAGAGGTATAAAAATTACAATAGTACCCGCTTTTTATGATAAGAAGAAAATATTAAATTTCGAACCAGATGGTATTCTAGTATCAAATGGTCCAGGTGATCCAAAAAAAGCGGATTACGTCATAAAAACAGTACGAGATTTAATAAAAGAGGAGCTTCCCATTTTTGGTATATGTTTGGGTCATCAAATTATTGCACTAGCATTAGGTGGTGAAACGTATAAATTAAAATTTGGTCATCGTGGCTCGAATCATCCTGTTAAAGATTTGAATTTAGATCGTGTATATATTACAACACAAAATCATGGATATGCTGTAAGCTATGAGAAATTGGATGAAATAGGCTTAAAAGTTTTTCAAATAAACTTAAACGATGGCAGTATAGAAGCGATGTGTCATGAAAATCTTCCAATAATTTCAACACAATATCATCCAGAAGCAAATCCTGGACCATTTGATACGAGATATATTTTTGATATATTCCTAAAATATTTAAAAGGAGAAGAGGTTAATATAAAATGCCGAAGCGAGAAGATATTAGAAAGATTCTAGTTATAGGATCTGGACCTATTATTATAGCGCAAGCAGCTGAATTCGATTACTCAGGTAGTCAAGCCTGTAAAGCTTTGAGAGAACTTGGTTACGAGGTTGTTCTCGTAAATTCAAATCCAGCAACTATTCAAACGGATAAAGAGATAGCTGATAAGATATACATCGAACCATTGGTTCCTGAAATAATAGAGGAAATTATAAGAAAAGAAAAAATCGATGCCATACTTCCAACAATGGGTGGTCAAACAGGATTAAACATTGCTCTGGAGTTGTATAAAAGAGGTACTCTTGAGAAATACGGTGTAAAAGTACTTGGAAGTAATATTGAAACAATAATGCATGCGGAAGATCGTGAAAAATTTGCTGAATTAATGAAAAAGATAGGAGAACCTATACCAGAAAGTAAAGCGGTGAATTCTGTTGAAGAAGCGAAAAAGGTTGCTAAAGAGATAGGATATCCAGTAATAATAAGACCTGCCTATACTTTAGGAGGAACTGGAGGTGGAGTTGCTTATAACGAAATTGAGTTGGAAAACATTGTAAAGAAAGGATTAAAACTCAGCATTATAAATCAAGTTCTTATAGAAAAAAGTCTTCTAGGTTATTATGAGTTTGAATTCGAAGTAATGAGGGATTGTAAAGATAACTGTATAATAGTATGTGGAATGGAAAACTTTGATCCGATGGGTATACATACTGGAGAATCAATAGTTGTTGCACCAATTCAAACCCTTAGGGATGAGGAATATCAGATATTAAGAAATGCTGCAATCAAAATAATAAGAGCATTAAAGATCGAAGGTGGATGTAATATTCAATTCGCGGTAAACCCAAAACCAAAAAACAAAACGTTTGAATATTACGTTATAGAGGTAAATCCTCGTGTCTCTAGAAGTTCTGCATTGGCATCTAAAGCAACTGGTTATCCGATTGCAAAAATCGCAGCAAAATTAGCTGTTGGATTATCTTTGGATGAAGTTTTAAACGACATAACGAAAAGAACAACTGCATGTTTTGAACCAACTCTTGATTATGTAGTTGTAAAGATACCGAGATGGCCTTTCGATAAATTTAAGGATGCCGATAGAAAAATAGGAACACAAATGAAAAGTACTGGAGAAGTAATGGCTATAGGTAGAAGTTTCGAAGAAGCTCTTCAAAAAGCAATAAGAAGTTTAGATATAAAAAGATATGGTATCTGTGCTGATGGTAGAAGATATGAAACAGATATCGAAGTAATAAAAGAAAAGTTAAAAAATCCAACGGATGAAAGATTATTCTATATATACGATGCTATAAGACTTGGAATCTCTATAGAGGAGATTCATGAATTAACAGGCATTCATCCATTCTTTTTATATAAAATTAAAAATATATGTGAAATGGAAAAGAAATTGGAAAGAATGTCTATCGATAATATCGATGCGGAAACGTTAAGAGAGGCAAAGAAATTAGGTTTCTCAGATAAACAGTTAGCATATCTCTTAAAAACGACAGAAGAAGAAATTAGAAAAATTAGAAAGAAATATAAAATAGAACCAGTTTATAAGTTTGTCGATACATGCGCTGCTGAGTTTGAAGCTGCAACACCTTACTATTACTCCACGTATTGTGATAACGTTAACGAATCCAAATCAAGCAAGAGGAAAAAAATACTGATAATAGGATCTGGTCCGATTAGAATAGGGCAAGGTATAGAGTTTGATTATTGTTGCGTTCATGCTGTCAAAGCGT
>JALTZH010000015.1 GCA_027051265.1 archaeon
TTTCCAATTCTTTTATCTAAGCCCATTCCTTCAGCAACTTTATAAACATCGATGCCTAAAAGCTTACAAATGTTTCCTATTTCATTTATGAAAGAAATTTTTACAGCGAGAAAAGCATTTGAAGCATATTTTATCATCTCCGCCGTCGTAAAATCCACGTAGACACGGGGTGCCTTTATTCCTTTATAAACTTCGTCAATCATTTCCCTCGATTTCTCATCCTCATACCCTATAACAATCCTATCAGGTTTGAGAAAATCCTCTATCGCATTTCCTTCCCTCAAAAATTCCGGATTCATTATCAGTCCAAAATCTTTCGGAAATTTCTTCCCCGAATACTCTTCAAGTATTGGTAATATCTTATACCTCGTAGTCCCCGGAGGAACCGTAGATTTAACAACGATCAAATGATAATCCTTTTCCTTAATCGCCTCGGCAACATTTTTCGTTGCTTCGTAAACATATCTCAAATCCGCCTCCCCCAACAAACCCTGAGGCGTTCCTACGCATATAAATGAGATATCAGTTTCTTTAACTGCATAACTTATATTTTTAGTTGCTTTAATTTTATTAGAAACTTCTTTCATCAATTCTTCAAGTCCTTTCTCATAAAAAGGTAACTTTCTTTCGTTTATTTTTTTAATTTTTTCTTCATCAACATCAACAAAAATAACTTCATTGCAATATTTTGCTAAACAACAACCCGTAACCATTCCGACATATCCAGAGCCTACTATGCTTATCTTCATAAAAATAATTACTTTCAATATTACAAATATAACTTAAACCTTCTAATATTTATTACGTTTCTAATTTTAGTGTATGGTAACAATATTTAATTTCTCAAACTTCTAACTTTAATATCAACGTATTTTTCAAATTTTCTGTTCGTTTCTAAACTATTTTTATTTTATGTTTATATATTTTATGGTGACTTCTTTTAGATTATCCGATTTAGATTATCAAGATATCATACTATACTGGTTTCCTTTTTAATATAGGTACTTATTCTTGCAAAGTATTTTTCAAGCAACGGAAAGATAAATTTAATTTTATGAATTTTAAAGATATTGTCTTAAAAGCACTTGATGAAGCTAAATCCAGTTATGAGCGTAGAATAATTGTTGTTTCAAAAAAAGAAGGACATGAAAATCTTATACGTAAAATTAGAAACATATTTAAGAATAAAAAAGTTTTATACATTGGATATCAAAAAGACGAGTTTAAAGACATTGTAAGAAATCTAGATGCATATAGTTTTGAAGATACGCAGAAAGTTTTAGGTAGAACATATGATTTCTTAATCTTAGATTTAAGAGAAAATCTTTCACCAAACGATATAGGAAGAGTCATTAACGTCGTTCGTGGAGGAGGGTTGATATTTCTTTTAACACCAAGATTTAAAGAATGGTTAAAAATAAAGAATAAATTTCAAGAACGATTGGTTACGTATCCTTATACGATAGACGATGTAAAGAGCAGATTTGTATCTTGGTTCATTCGTTGTCTCAAAGAATCTGCTGGTGTTTATATAATAGAGGAGGACAAAATAATTAAGAAACCGAAGGGTGTTTTAAAACCAATAACTAAAAAAAGAAAACCAATAAATGTTCCAGAAAATATATTTATATCAAAAAGAATTTATAGATTATGCTTAACTCAGGAACAAGTGGATACCATAAAAATTTTAGAAGATTTTTTTAATGAAAGAAAGAAATCGTCTTTCATATTAATAGCTAATAGAGGAAGAGGAAAATCTGCACTCCTTGGTTTATTTTTAGCAGGAATTGTTGAAAGACTTGTTGCTGAAAATAAAAGATACAATATTTGTGTAACTTCACCAGAGAGAGAAAATGTTGAAACGTTATATGAGTTTCTCGAGAAAGGTCTTGAAGCATTAAACATCAAATATAAAATTGAAAACGGAGAATATGTCATAGAACGATGTTCCATTAGATATAAAAAACCTTTATATATTTTTAACGAAAATTACAATTTAGTAGTAGTAGATGAAGCCGCAGGTATATCTGTTCCTTTACTATTTAAAATTGTGGAAAAGTATAAAAAAACAATATTTTCTTCAACAATTCATGGATATGAAGGTGCAGGTAGGGGGTTTTCGGTAAGATTTTTAAAAGAGTTGAAAGAAAAAGGTTTTTCAAAAATATACGAAAAGAAAATAGATGAACCTATTAGATATGCGAGTAATGATCTCATTGAGAAATGGCTCTTCAGAACATTATTACTCGATGCTGAACCTGCTGAATTATCAGATGAAGATTATATAGCATTGAGAGAAAAAAGAATATCTTATCAAAAACCAAATATGGATGAATGGATAACTAAGAGAGAGGAAGAGATGAGGCAATTCGTTGGGATATATATATTGGCTCATTATAGAAATAGACCTAACGATATAGCAATTTTACTCGATGCACCACATCACGATGCAAGAGTTCTTAAAGTTAATAATAAAATTGTAAATTCTTTACAAATAGCTTTCGAAGGAAATGTTAGTGAAGATGAAATAGAAAAATATCTTCAAGGATATAAACCAAGAGGTAATATTCTACCTGACGTTATTACAAAACATTACAGAATTAAAGAATTTGCAAAACTTAAAGGAATAAGAATAGTTAGAATAGCTACACATCCAAATGTTATGAGACATGGTCTTGGTAGTTTTATGCTAAATGAACTTACAAAGGAATTTGAAGGGACTGTTGACTATATAGGAACAAGCTTTGGTGCAAGTGAATTGTTGTTAAAATTCTGGATAAAGAACGGTTTTATCCCGTTACATTTATCGTTTGAAAGAAATCCCATAAGTGGTGAGTATAGTGTAATTGTAGTAAAACCGTTATCCGATAAGGCTAAGAATATAGTTAAGATGTTGAATTATGAATTTCTATCAAAAATATTGGATAGCGTTTCGGAGATACAGTATGATATTGAGCCAAGTGTTCTCTATCTTTTAGTCAAAACCAAATTTAAATTTAAACCAAAATACCAGCTTAATGTTACAGATATACAACGTAAAAGGTTTAAAGGATTTGTAGAAGGATTGTTAACATATGAAAGTATAGCGGATATCTTTAGAAATTTAGTAAAATTTTATTTCTTAGATACAAGCAATCAAGAATTGGAAGAATTCGAAGAAAAGATTATGCTAACTAAAACTATTTTAAGTAAATCATGGCGGAGAGTATCAGAATTACTTAACGTGAGTGAATTCAAAGTTAAAACCGTTATAAAGGATGTAGCAAAATATCTATATTCAAAATATCTTGCATAAATAATTTATCTTTTTCTAACTCGATTTGTGTACTTAGTGAAGGTATTTATAATCATAATCTGTATTAATGTTGCTCTCGTATTTTTGAAACTTAAACACAATAAATTTCTTTCTGAAATTTTTAACTTTTTTTTTAAAGCTTTTATAAAAAATATAATGATTGAAACTTTAGATATAAATTTTTTAATATCGAGTTTTATTGCTCTTTTTATAATAGTAGATTCAATAGGAAATGTTCCAATATTTTTAGCATTGCTTGAAGAGTATACTAAAAAAGAAAGAGATGAGATAATTAAAAAATCTTGCATAATTGCAACAATATCATTAATAGGCTTTATAATAATTGGTAGAAAATTTTTACAATTTCTTGGTATAGAATTTTACTCGTTTAAAATAGCAGGAGGTATTTTACTTTTAATAATTTCAGTAGAAATGTTGTTTGGAAAAAAAACGTTAACCGAATATTCACCAGAAATCGAAAAAAGAGGAAAGGAAGATATAATAGTAACACCACTAGCTATCCCTCTTCTAACTGGTCCTGGAGCAATAACCGTTGGTTTAATGTATTTTTCATTAGCAAAAGATTTGTTACATAAAATATTATTATTTATAAATATAATAGTGGTGTTCTTTATATCATATATAATTTTAAAGGAAGGTGTTAGGTTGTTTAATCTTCTTGGGAAAACAGGTACAAAAGTTATTGCAAGATTAATGGGATTAATTCTTGCATCAATTGCTGTTGAATTTATAATAAGTGGAATTAGAACAGCATTTTAATCTACCATAACCTTAGTTCTCATCAAAAGCAGTATATTAACAATAAGAAGAATAAATAATGTTAGTGAAGAACAATCAAAGCTTTGGATGCTCTTGCTGCTAAGATTATTCTCAGCTTGATGAGATGATGGAGATTATGGCTCTATTATACATTTTTCTTGAATTTATTCCTATAAAAATCTTCAACAAGTTTTTCAGCAGCCTCAATATCTCCACTTCCAAGATATCTAAGTAAATTTTCGACGAAGTTAAGATCTCCCTCCGATAAATCATATAGAAATTCTTTTAGCATGTCTTTTATGCCTTTAACTTTTTGTTCCTTTTTTCTATACGTTTCTTTTAAGATATCCTTCTCAATTTTTAAATAAAAACATTCGTTTAGCAATTTGCTTATCCTATCTACAACGTATCTATATGAAAGCTCACTCGTTTCTAATGTTATATGAACGATCGAATCCTTAACATACGGTTTTATCCTAATTAATCTTTGAACTGTTTTCTGCATATCTTCATTTGTATAAATTTTGATCCTTTCAACGAAAAATTTTCTAGTTTTTATATTTATTCGTTTAACATTCATTGAATCTAAATCTACGAGATAAAACCCTTTATCAAAATTGGCCTCATCTATTCTGTAAGTTTCAATAGATCCAGGATAACATAAAATAGAATTATCAATGTGATCTATAATGTTTCGATGCAAGTGTCCCATTGCATAATAATCGAAACCTTTAGGTAAATCTTTAACACTAAGCTCGTATTCATATGGAAAATATTTATCAATGATCTGATGCAACATCAATATAGACCTATATGTTTTTCTCTTGCTATTAATATTTTCTATCTGTTTTAGATATATTTTTAAGTTTTTTTTATAAACTTTTGGAAAATACGGTAAACCAAATATCAAAACATCCTTAAATTTAAAACAAAAGTTTTTAATACTTAAAACGTTAACCTCATACAATATGTGTGGAGGATAAGGATCATATCTACTTGTTGGATTATCGTGATTTCCAGGAATTATAAATATCTTAATACCATTCTCAAGAAGCTTCTTAAACTGCTCTTTTACAAACAATCTTGCTCTATTACTTGGATTGTTCTTTTCAAAGAGATCACCGGTATGTATTACGGCATCACATCCATAATCTAAAATTTTATCTATACATTGCTCAAATGCCTTATAGAAATCTTCCTCACGCTCTTTTAAACCATACTGTCTATAACCGAGATGTGTATCTGAAATATGTGCTATTAACATAATTTATGTTAAGATTAACTTAAATATTGCCATTCTAATAGGTAGACCATAAAAAACCTGTTTGAAATATTTTGCATGCTTTGTTTTATCTATTTCATGTTCTATTTCATCAACCCTTGGTAAGGGATGCAATATTATAAGATTATCTTTAGCTTTCCTTAGAATTTTACTCGTTACTCTATAGCTTCCTCTTACTCGTTCGTATTCTTCAATATCAGGAAACCTTTCCTTTTGTATCCTTGTAACATATAACACGTCAAGCTCCTCTATTACTTCTTCCAGATTATTACTCAACGTGAAGTTGACATTATTCTCCTCTAAATATTCAACAATCTCTCTATGAGGTGATAACTCGTTTGGAAATATTAAATATATTCTTGAGTTGAATTTTGATAACGCATAAATTAATGAACGAGCAGTTCTAGCATATTTTAAATCACCAAGTATTCCTATATTTAATCTAAGGGTACCTTTTTCTCTTAGAATTGTATAGAGATCAAGTAAAGTTTGCGTGGGATGTTGATTACAACCATCTCCTGCATTAATAACAGGAACGGTTGAAACTTCAGCGGCTAATCTTGCAGCACCATCCTTTGGATGCCTAATCACAATACAGTCGCAATAATTTTCTACGGTCTTAATTGTATCAACAAAACTTTCTCCCTTAGCTGTTGATAAAATTTTGGATTCATGTACATTTAAAACATTAGCACCTAATCTTTTTGCAGCAAATTCAAAACTCAATCTTGTTCTAGTTGATGGTTCAAAAAACATTAGAGCAATAATTTTATCCGTTAAAATCTTATAATCTTGTTTTTTAATAAGAATATCTTCCATTTTTTTTGCTTCTTCTAATATGGTTTCAATATCTTTTTTTTCAAGATCTCTAATCGAAATTATATCACGATTTTTCATAGAAAAAATAATACTTTTAAACCTTCAAAAATTTAATGTAAAATATAAAAAAATAAAAATTTGTAAAATTAGTAGAACGCTGGTTGACCAACCAATCTTATATATGAACCGAAGAACAATGCTAAGAGGACGATGAATAGCAGTATAAAGACGATAACAAAAGATCCTTTCTTTGATGCTGCTTTTTCATCCTTGATTGTTATCTGCTCTATTAATCCTCCAACCAATTCTCCGGCTTCTGTTGTTTTCTTTCCTGCTAATACTGTGAGTAATATATTCAATACATACATTACTCCGCCTATTATGAATATTACAGAACCAATACCTAAAATCGTCATTGGTAACCACCATTCACTTCTTACAATATCTGGTAGAAGTAAAGTTCTTCTAGGAACACCTTGCCATCCCATCCACGTCATCGCAAGTCCCATTATTAAAATTCCTATAAAGGAGATATAAATCTGCCATCTCGCCATACTAACACTATAGAGTTTTCTTAGAAGTAGTAATGGTACAACGTAATAGGATAATGCCATGAAAGCTATTGTTGTACCACCTACAACTGTAAAGTGGAAATGAGCAGGTACCCACATTGTATTATGGAACAACATGTTCGGTTGTAATGTTGTTAATGGTTGTGCTATTATTCCTCCAATACCAAATAGAATCAT
>JALTZH010000016.1 GCA_027051265.1 archaeon
GTTATGTTCATTGAAAGGCAAATTCATAAGAGCAAGCATAGTAAAAAATTCAGTAGTATTATTGGTTGCATAGATAAAATTAGGAGAAATAAAGTTTACGATCAACGAAAAAATCATAAGAATAACATTTAAGAAGAAATCAACTAAAATAATAAAAAAATTAAAATCTATGGATATATCAAAGGAAGATTTAGAAAAAGGAATTAAACTAAAGGTAGATAAAGAATCCATAACAATAGATGAGAGATTCTTTGAAATTGAAAAAATTTTACCAAAGGGATATGAATATGAAAAGTTCAGTAAGGGTTTTGTAATAATTAACACTGAGATTGATGAGGAACTGTTATCCTATGCATTTGCGAGAGAAATTGTTAGAAGAATCCAGCATATGAGAAAGGAATTGAATTTAAACGTTGAAGATTTTATAGAAGCAAGAGTAGAAGTTAAAAAAGAAAAACTTACTGAATTGATTAAAAAACATATAAATTATATCTCCAGAGAAACAAGAGCAAAAAGGCTAATGATTGATACAACAATAATACATGAAGGCTATATAAAGGAATGGGATATTAATGGAGAAAGTTTTAAAATATCCATTAAAAAGATATAATTTTTTAATATTAATTTTTTAAAATATTTTAATATGGAAATTATAACTATTTAGGTAATGAAGAAGTAAAAAAGTTTCATTAACATAACAACATGATACTCTGTAGAAGAAGAAGGTTATATCATATTTAAACTATACTTGAAGTATTGATAGCTGTTTCAATATTAAGTGGAGGAAAAGATAGCAATTATGCATTATACTTGGCTGAAAAGGAATATGGTGAAGTTGAATATATATTGACACTAAAGCCTAAAAAATATTCCTATGCTTTTCATATTCCAAACGTTGATTTCGTTTCTCTACAAGTTAAAGCCATGGGAAAAAAACATATAATGAAACAAGTTTCAGGTGAAAAAAACAAAGAATTAGATGAATTTAAAAATATATTAAAAAAGTTAAAAAAGGAATACGGTATCGAATACGTAATATCTGGTGTTATAAAATCAAATTATCAAAAGAAAGCTTTAGATAACATTTGCAAAGATTTAGGATTGAAACATATCTCTCCACTTTGGCAGAGAGATGAAGAGGAATTATGGAAGGAAATGCTTAAATTAAAGTTTGATATAATAATAACATCCGTTGCAACATATGGTCTTGATACTAGCTGGTTAGGTAAAAGAATAGGATATGATGAGTTCAAGACAATATCATATCTTTCAAAAAAGCATGGCTTTAATTTATCGTTTGAAGGTGGCGAAGCTGAAACTTTTGTTCTTTATATGCCATTATATAAAAAAAGAATAAAAATACTTAAAGCTGAAACTGTTATAGAATCTGAGCAATGTGGTTTTTATATTATAAAAGATGCAACACTTGTATCATTGATTTAGTTAGTTAAATTCATAGTTGGGTATCTGAACATTCATTTTTTCATTGCTAACTGTATGATAATTTAATTTTTAAAACAGTTTCATCTGAGCCTCTTATGCTTTCACAAAGTATCATGTCAAAGAATTTCTATGTTATAAATCTAATGTTATAAATTAAATATAATTATATGGCTGATGTTAATACGATTCTTTTGTTCAACCTAGTAATGAATAATCCTATTGTTCGAAATATATTAAAAAATTTGAATCAATATTGTGAAATCGATGAAAAAAATAGATTGGAAGTTTGTTTGGAATTATATACTGGTGTGAGAAAAAATGCTTGCATGAAATGTAAAATATCTTATAAATTTGTTAAATATATTATAAAAATTTCTTCTTTAATCTTTGGAACAGACGAAGAAGAGATTAAAAATAGGTTTAAAGATGTCTATTGGAGAAGAGGTCTTGTTTCAGTATTAAAAGGAATAGCACTTTTCGGTATAAATAGACCTTTCACTCCAGGTGCTCCATTCCAAATTGTTTGGAATATAACCAGAAGATGTAATCTGAGATGCAAGCATTGTTATGAAGATGCAGGTAAAAAAGATATAGAATTGGATACTAATGATGCCAAAAGAGCTATTGATATCTTATCTAAATCCGGTGTTGTTATTCTAGCATTTTCTGGAGGAGAACCTCTAGTTAGAGAAGATATCTTTGAACTAATTAGATATGCAACAAGTAAAGGTTTATATACAGCAATTGCCACAAATGGAACCTTACTTACAAAGGAAAATGTAAAACGTCTTAAAGAATCAGGTTTAGGTTTTGTTCAGATTAGTTTAGATGGTATGAAAGAGTTTCATGAAGAATTCAGAGGAGTTAAAGGAATTTACGAAAAAGTTCTTGAAGGGATCAGAAATTCAGTAAACGCTGGATTCTTTACAGAAATAGCTACAACAATTACAAAATTGAACATGGATCAAATACCTAAGATAATAGAACTAGCTGAGCAATTAAACGTTAATTGGGTCATGCTATATAATTTCATACCTGTTGGTAGAGGAAGAGATATTATAGAAGTTGATTTAACTCCTGATGAAAGAGAAGATATTCTTAGATTTGCATTCAAAGAAACTTGTAGAAGAAGAACCGATATATTATCAACAGCTCCTCAATATGCGAGAGTTGCATTGCAATGTGAGGGAGAGGGAATAATACCTACACATTTCTATAATCCCAATTTGAAGGGAAGATTGAAAAGCTTAGCATCATTTATAGGTGGATGTGGAGCAGGTAGATTTTATCTGGCAATGGAACCAAACGGAGATATATATCCTTGCGTCTTCTTTCCAAGAGATAAAAAATATCTCATAGGAAATATATTGGAAGATGATTTTGAGGAACTATGGATTAACAGCAAGTTACTAAAAGAATTAAGGGACAAAAATATATTAAAAGGAAATTGTGGTCAATGTAACTATAGATTTTACTGCGGTGGTTGTAGAGCAAGAGCAGTAAATTACTTCAATGATCATTTAGCACCAGATCCGGGATGTATAAACAACAAGCAAATATGGATTGAGTTAAAAAATAAAATTATAGCAAGAGTTATTTAAACTGTTCTAAAATTTTTTTTGGTTTTATCTTATTTTGATCAAAACCCAACTCTGAAACTGGAATACCTAATGCTAATCCTAAAACCTGTGGATAATGAAGGACTGGAATATTTAGGTTTATCTTTTCTTTCATTCTTAATTCAAGTTGCCCCATCTCATATTGGAGATAACATGCTGGACATATTGTTACGAGAGCATCAACGTTTAAATCTTTTAATTCTTCTAACTTTCTTCTAAGCAATGTAATCGAAACCTTGTCGTTTATTCCTCTTGCATAATTGCCACAGCAAAGATGTTTTGTTATATAATTAACCGATTCAGCTCCAGTTACTTCTATTAATTCATCCATCTTTTCAGGTTCTATTGGGTTATCAAAATTCATATAACTACTAGGTCTTACTATATGACATCCTACATGTACAGCAAATCTTAAACCATTCAAATTGTTCTTAACGTTTTCTTTTATCCTCTCTAATCCAACATCGTTATATAACACGTGGATTATATGTTTAATATTGAGCTTTCCTGAAACACTTAAGTTAAACTTTTCGGTTAAGAATTTGTTAATTTCTTCTCGTTTTTCTTTATCTTCTTTTATAATCTTGTTTGCATGTATGAGAGAGTTTGCACATCCATTACACATCGTAACGATATCGTTTCCAATATTTTCTGCTAATGCAAGATTGTACGATGCCATCCTTAACCATGTTTCTTCTGAAATAGATTCAAAAGGAAATCCACAGCATACGAAATTTTCAAGATATTTTAATTCTATTCCTAATTTTTCAAAGACCTTTTTAGTTGAAAGCTCGTAATTTAATTCTTTTGCAGGTATAACACAACCAAGATATAACGTATATCTCATACAATCACCTAATCTTCTAAAATTTTATTCAAACCAGTGGATTCTATTATTGTTTTTGCAACCTCTTCTTTTACAACAGGTTTTGGAAGACCCATCTTTTCCCTTTTCTTTAAAATTAACCCTGAAAATGCTTCAGGTTTTCCTCCATAAGCACCTGTTGAAACACCTGTTGAGTATATTGCTTTAACTAATCCTACATATTTCCGAGGTTTTTTAATGCCTCTCTTTATTACTTCTTCATATAACTTAAAGAAGATTTCAGTAATTTTAACGTTTTGTGGGCATTTTTCCATGCAAATAAAACATTCCACGCAATACCATATTTCTTCATTGTTTAAAACACTATCGATACCATATAGTTTTATCTTATCTATTATTCTTCTTGGATTAAATCTTTCTTCAACTCTTGCAACCGGACATGTTCCTGTACATGTTCCACATTGATAACACAACGTGCTGTTTAATTTCTTCAATTCATCTTCTAATTTTAAACTCAAAATCATTCACCTCCTAAAAATCTCCTCATATTTATCTCATGATCGAATGACAATGCTCCAGTAGGACATAGGTCAACGCATTTCTTACAACTTATACATTTTTCTTCGTTATGTTCTACACTACCATATCCAGGTAAACCTTCTGGAACTTCAACTATACCACTCAATTCTTTCTGAGCAATTTCCAAAATAAGTTCATATATTATTTTTCTCTTCCAATATAATTTGGAATAATCAGCTTCCTTTATAGATTTTAGATCAAAGATTCTAACAGTGCTATATGCTTTAGTTGGACAATTTTCATAACAGTTAAGACATGCTATACATTTATCTCTTTCATATTTCACTCTTCCAAAATTGTAAAAACATGTTCTTATTTTAACTATGTCTGGTTTCTTCTTAGCAAGTTTTTTAATGAAAACACCAAGCAATTCCATATTTTTTAGCTTGATTTCCTTCATTGCAAATCATCACCTCATCTTAACCAGTATCTCTTTCTTTCTTAATGGATTTTGTCCCAACTTCTTTGCTCTTTCAACCATCATTCTTGCTATTTCTGCGAATTTATTTGCTTCTGGAGCTGGTATCCAAAATATCTCCAATCGATCCCCTCCTAAACCTATTTTATCCAATATATTCTTAACAAACTTTACTCTTTTCTCAGCTTTTAAGTTACCATCAACATATGCACAACTTCCAGGTTCACATCCACCAACATATACAACGTCTGCACCTTCTTTAAATGCTTTTAATAGAAATGCTGGATCAGTTAAACCTGAGCATGGTATTCTTATAACAAAAACATTTGGCGGATATTTTAACCTTGATGTTCCAGCTGCTTCACTAGCAGCATATGCACATTGCTTACAAGCAAAAGCGATAACTATTGGTTCATCCTTAAATAACTCTTTAGCTGCGGTCATAATTCCTTCTATTTGAGCAAATATTTGTTCAAGATCATAATTTCTTCTCATAACAGCTCCAGTAGGACATGAACCAGAACAGATTCCACAGCCTTGGCATTCAATTTCTGAAACTTTTGCTTTTCTACCTTTATATGTTTGATATATCTTGATAGCACCATAGGGACACATCTTTTGACAGATACCACAACCTATACATAGTTCTTCATTAACTTCAGCTTTATTCAATGTAATTTCAATCTCACCCTTACCTAGCAAGGCCATAGCTCTTGCAGCTGCAGCTGATCCTTGTGCTACTGAATCGGGAATATCTTTTGGTCCAGAAGCAGCACCAGCAATAAATATTCCTGCAGTAACTGTATCTACAGGTCCAACTTTCGGATGCAATTCTCTGAGAAATCCATCCTCACTTAATGTTATCTTTAATTTGTCCGCAATATCTTTTATATCCTTTCTTGGCCTAATAGCTGATGCAAGTACAACGAGATCAGCTTTTAATTCTATTTTTTTTCCTATTAATGTATCCTCAACTATAACGTTTAATGTCTTATCAGAATTTTCTCTTATTTCAGCTACTTTACCTCTTATAATTCGCAATCCCAGTTTTTGTATATCTCTATAATATTCTTCGTAATATTTTCCAGAAGCTCTTATATCCATGAAACACATATATATTTCAGCATTTGGATCAACATCTGTTAATATCATTTTAGCATGTTTTAAACTATACATGCAACATATCTTGGAGCAATAGCTAAAGAATCTTTCATCTCTAGAACCAACACATTGTATGAAAACATATCTCCTTGGTGGCTTTCCATCTATTATAAGTTTTCTTTTTCTCTTATCAAATCTTGCATCACTTGGTCGCCATGGCTTTCCATGTGTAGGACTTTCTGGATCTAACATTCTAGCAAGTTCTAATTGTGTGATTACATTCGGATATCTACCATACCCGTATTCTTCCAAATCATAGGGTTTCCATTCTTCATATCCTGTTGCAACAATAATAGCACCAACTTCCAATTCTATTTCTTCAGGTTTTTGTTTAAAGTTAATAGCTTTAGTGGGACATACTCTCTTACATGCTCCACAATTAATACAAGATTTTTCATCTCTTACAGGAATTCTTGGAAACTGTGCTGGATAATTTATATATATGGCTGGTCGGTAGGTTAATCCTTCATCCCACTCTTTAGGAACTCTAACTGGACATACGTTTACACAACTTAAACAACCAATACATTTTGATTCATCGACAAATCTGGGTTTCTTTATTAATTTAACTCTATAATTACCTACGAATCCAGATACTTCTTTAAGTTCTGCATATGTTATAACTTCTATATCTTTTGTTGTTCTAATTTCATGGAACTTTTTACCTAAAATACATATGGGACAATCATCTGTAGGAAATACTTTTCCAAGTCTTGCCATATTACCTCCTAAATGAGGCATTCTGTCAACAAGGTATACTTTATAACCAGCTTTTCCTAAATCTAACGCTGCTTGTATTCCTGATGG
>JALTZH010000017.1 GCA_027051265.1 archaeon
ACACTTATTTCATTTTTGTTTTGAAATATTTTTATACGATTAATCAACGATTTAAACAATTCATGCATAAAAAAATAAAGAAATAATAAATGATTAATAAAATTCTATATGGAACTCTTTCTTTGTAATTTTTTTGAGAAAGTTTTCTATCTCTTCCTTCTTTATCGGAAGTTTATTCATATCTTCCTTCGATATTATTATTTTGTACACTTCCTGATTATTTGGTAAGAATTTAACAGTCAAACCCAATAATTTTACAGGAGATATAAATTCTTCAACCAACTTTTTCACGTTGCTTGTATTTTCAACCAATCTAACCCTTTTATTTAATCTTCTCGATAACGTTCTTACAACTGCTAAAACTTTTCCCGTTAATTTATCTAAATCTCCATCTCCAAGTAATACAACAATAGAATTCTTATTTTCTAGAACTTTACATATTTTAAGATGATTTATATCCTTTATTCTTTTTCTTAGGAAAAACATTTCTCTTGATACTTGTATATCTATCTCTGAAATCTCTCCTTTTCTCAGCTTTTCACTACAGGAACTACAAAGAACTCTAGAAGCTAAACATCTATTGCATATAGGAGCTTCCACAAAAGATACCTCCTTTCTTTGATTTTTATATATCTATATTATTTAATGTTAACACTATAAAATTGTTCCTTATTAATAATCTGATACTACTTATACTTTTTATATTTATACATTTGAATGTTTCTTGCAGCAATTGCTAGGTTTAATTTTTCACTCTTAATTAGTACTCTCTTATAAAAAGTAGCAACAGCTGTTGATAATAAATACCATGTTGTCCTATAATCTTCTCTTATATTTCTCGATATTCTTGCAAATAATATACGCATCAATTCACGACTAATAACTTTTAGATATAGATAACTTATGTATAATATTGTAGAAAATGCTGTTAACAGTTTGTATCTTTTCATCAAATTTATAATTTCAATAAACTTTGTCGTCGAAATCAATGTTAAAGCAAGAGATACGGAAGCTGTTACTCTCATGAAGAATTCAAGATATGTATAAACATCTTTATACATGAGAAGCAAAGGTAAATAAATTATAAGAGAAAATAAAGAGACTGGAGCAACTCTTTTTAAATGTTCTTGTATTGGAATCATAGATAATTTTATTAATATAATATTTATTATTAATATAAATAAAGAAAAGTATATATTTTTAAGGATTATAATTAAAGACAAAAGTAACAATATGATTGAGATCTTTAGTCTTATATTTAATAATTGTAAAAAACCTTTCCTATTTGAATACTTTTCAACTGAGAAAAAATTATAATAGAATTTAGTAATGTTATATAGAAATTTATCTAAAGTTTTATTTTTTAGCATGTTTAATTTTAAGAATAATATATATCATTAAATAGGTTAATGTTATTCCTATAACTGCTGAAACTATTGATGAAATATATTCGTTCAAAAATCCAATCCTGTAATCTGGTATTATTCCTGAATATATCCCTTTTTCTTCAACGTTTAGCATCGCCGCAACATTTTCTAAAGGTTCAGAATATTCAACGAGTTCAGACAGATATGAAAATATTGGTGTAAGAATTACTAAAACTAGAATTGTTACGATAGCTCTTTTCATATAAGACGTCCTCCTAATTTTGAGTATATCATATATGTTATAACCCCCTCTATGATACCTAGGATTCCATGCCATATAACCATTACCGGAATAGTTATTGCAATGTTATATGCAAAACTTGACGAAATCCCTGTCTCTAACCCAACAAAAAATGCCGCAACTACAACACTTAACCAGCCAGCAAAGAATGCTCCTACTTTTTTCCATTTAAACAGTTTCATAACAACATAAGCTACAGTTGCAGGTACTATTGCGATATTGAATATATTCGCACCAATTGATAGTATTCCTCCATCACCAAATATTAAGGTCTGTATTATTAGAACAGATGCCATCGCAAGTATTGCAAAGTATGGTCCTAGTAATATTGATGCAAGACCTGCTCCAAGAAAATGAGCTGACGTACCACCAGGAATCGGCCAGTTCAGCATTTGTGCAACGAAAATACCTGAGGAAACCAATCCCACTTTTGGTATCAGTTTTTCTATCGATTCTTTACTTTCAATTGATTTTAAACTGTAAATCATAGTTATAAAACTTATTATGTTTAACGTCATTGCTACATGTATATCTAGATATCCATCAGGTATGTGCATTATATCACCAAGTGTTATTAATATTATATAAAGTAACATGAAATGTTAACAATTAAAAAATTTTTAATAAAATTTGAGATGTTCACGTTTATATTATATTGTATGTTTGAACCTATAATCGTTGCATTTCTATGTAACTGGTGTAGTTATGCTGGAGCTGATTTGGCTGGAGTATCTAGAATTCAATACGCATCAAACATTCGACCTATTAGAATTATGTGTACTGCAAGAATAAATCCTTTGTTCATTTTAAAAGCTTTTTATTTAGGTGCAGATGGTGTCTTAGTAGCTGGTTGTCATCCAGGAGATTGTCATTATATTGCAGGTAATTTTAAAGCATTAAGGAGGGTTAGATTTCTTAAAGAATTGCTTCCAAAAATTGGCTTAGAGAAAGAGAGGTTACGTCTGGAATGGATATCAGCTGCTGAGGGTGAGAAGTTTGCTAAAGTCGTTAATGAATTTGTAGATACCATTAAAAAATTGGGACCTAATCCTTTAAAACAAGTGAAGAAATGAGCAAGATAATAATAAGAAAGATAAATAATTTTGAAGAAATATATAAATTTTTTGACGATATCTTCAAAGAATTAAAACCACGCTTTAAAAAAAGGGATGAACTATTACTGAAACCAAATTTTGTTCTTGAAGATTTAAAATGCATAACCAATCCTATCATAGTAAAAACTCTTGCAAAATATCTCATGAACAAAGGTTACAAAGTATCAATAGGAGATGGTGGTTACTTTAAAAATACTGCTGATAATGTTTATAAGAAATATTTTTCCAACAGTTTTAAGTTTTACAATTTTTCAAAAGGAGAATTTGTTTACAAATCCATAGAAAATTTTAAATCGATAGAAAAAGTTCCCGTAAATGTAAAGGCGTTAAAGTTTAGAGATAACTTCATTTCAATTCCTAAGCTTAAAGTTCATACGTTGGCGAAAGTATCTCTATCTTTTAAGAACAATATGGGCTTCCTAAAAAAACCAGCGAACTTCATGCATAAAAATTTTGATGAAAAAATAGTTGATCTCTATAAATTATTTAAACCAAATTTAATAATTATAGATGGAATAACGGGTGGCGAGCTTTCAGAAATGATATGTAAAGAAGTTAAACATGATATCTTAATCGCATCTAACGATGCTTTAGCGATTGATACTACAGCAACATACCTTATGAATATAGATATTAATAGAGTTAATTACCTTAGAATTGCAGAAAAACAGGATTTAGGTGTGGTAGATTTAAAGTCATACGATATAGATTGTAATGTTGATTTAAAATCACTTATAAGGAAATATCGTATTCTTTAAAAATTTTTAACGAGCTTTTTCGTTTAGAATTTTCTTTATTCTATTCTTCTTCTCCATTAATTTTTCAATTGCTTTTAATACTCGTTTCCTCATTTCATCATAATCTCTTGGAAAACTATCTCCTATAACCTTTTTTACTCTGGTATATGGTTCTTCTCTAAATTTTATGGTTAAATCCTTTTCCCTACCATCAACAATCAGTTTAACACCTTTTCCCTTATCGACATATCCAACTTCATAAACGTTAGTTATTCTACTTAATTCTCGCTTTACGTCTTCAACATAATTTTCAGGTACAGATATAAGAATGGAATCCAAAGATATTCCAAGAAAATCTATTCCAAGATCTCTTAACATTCTTAAAACTTTTTTGTTTACACTCTTTTCCAATTCATCGTAATAGAATACGAGTTTCTTATTAGAATACGTAGCTATTTCATCGGCATCTTTTCTTATACCTCCATTAGTTACGTCGGTCATTGCATGGATATATTTTGAGAAATGCTCCACCACGATTTTACATACGTTATAAAAATCCATGTTAATCGTTTCAAGGACAACATCATGGTATCCGTTATATATAGCAATTGTACTTATTGTCCCACCTCCAGATCCTTCAGTTAACAATAAAATATCTTTTTCTTGAACACTTGCTTTAGGTATAAATCTCTTAGTTAATCCTATACATCCTACGGTACCAATCAATCTAGTACCAAAAACAACATCTCCACCAATCCTAAGTGTACTACCAGCTAGAATTTTTGATGAGCAATATTCTACTACAAGAGAAACACCTAGCATAAAGTCATATAGTTTTAGAACATCCGCATCATCTCCGACTCTTACATCTACTAGAAATCCAAGTGGTATTGCACCTTTAACCATAACGTCTCTCGCTGCTGCTCTTGTAGCATGGAATCCAGCTATAAAGGGGAATTCACTTAACCTTGAATGCATGCCATCGATTGAAACGACTAGATAATTGTCTAAAATTTTTGTATATCCAGCGTCATCGAATTTATCGATGCTTGTATCTTTATGGAGGATTATTTTCTTATATAATTCATGTACAAAAAAATCTCCAGCACCTCTAGATCCTAGACCAATTTCACCAGCTTTAACATTAGATTTAGGATAGTCTAAAAGCCATGAGGATTCTTTTTTATAACTTTTAGAAATAGTTACTTCCTTATATAATTCGTTAGCAAAAAGTTCAACGGTTTTTTCATCCCAATTTTTACCTTTATATTGTTTTATTATTTCTTTTAAATTGTTAATCAAAACATCTTTGTCTTTTTTCAAATTTCTCAAAATGTATTCTTCGAGATCCAAGTTTTGCAACCCCCTTAATCTTTAACATTATCGTTAACATTATTGGAAAGATTATCTTAAAGAGTGAACTACCCTGTTCTTAAGGACGGGACTTCGTGTGGGGGTTTGTCTGTTTAAGACGGGCTTTATCCCTTCTCACGGAGGCGGTTTACGTGTCCCCTACTCTTACCCATCCCGTAGAGAGGGATGACGGAGTTACTTTTAAACTCATGAGTTATTCTAAGCGTTTCGCTCTGGATAGCTATGCATAAGCATAGCTATCCATCATTGCACATAAGATTCCCTTTGTGGATACATCATTAGGGAGCACGGCTCCCTTTCGTATCCACTTCATCGGGCGGTCGTGGGGCACGCGGACCCCACCCATTTTCGATTTGGCGAGGTTTAGGCAAGCGAGGAAATCTCTATGATAGAGGGTATTACAATTGGGGCATAGGGTGGCTCTGGGCATAGCCGTCATAACCACCCTATGATTACAGACGGGACATAAGGAGCTTGTATTTTTAGGGTTTTTAAAATCGACGGGGATTCGATACCATTTAGCTTTGTAAAGAATCATTTGCTGGATTTTTCTTAGAGGTGCTAAGCTTAATTTTCTGTTCAATATTTTGTTTTTGTTCAAAATTTTATGTTTGATGTTAGACAGGTCTTCGAGGACGATTTCAGATTTGAACGTTGTTGCGATATCAACGATGTATTTCGAGAGTTTATGAAGCAAGTCATTTCTTCTTTGTTTCTATTTTTTTAATCTTCGCTTCATGATTTTTTTTATCCATTCTGGCAGATATTTTGGGTTATGACCTTTGTAGAGCTTTTTCTGAAGGTTTCTCATTATCTTAATATATATTGCATCTATTTCGAATATTTTACATGTATCGATTATTCTTGCAAAGATTTCTCTTTTGGTCTTCTTATCGAATACTACGAGGGTTATATTTCTTTCGTTTACATCAACCGTGAGAATTGTTTCGGGATTTATCGTGAAAACATTTCTCTTAACGGTTAGATGGAATTCGATTCTATCATCTTTTCTCAGGATTATTTTCGCATCGGAAACTTTAATTTTTCCTTTTTGAATCGCTTTTAGAAACATTTCATGAAATTTTCCTATCTGGAGAGGAATCGAAACGTGATTTCTTGGTTTTGTTGAAATTCTTACGGATATTTTTTCCTTTGCTAAGATTAACTTAAACGTAGAGCATTTACTTGAATCGTTATACATCAGAACAACGTTGCTATCGAAGGTTGGTCGTCTGTTTGCTAATCCTTTTCTTACTCTCTTTTTCCAAGATTTATATATCATGAGTGCCAAGTCCATTGCTTTATTATCTGTATTTTGAATGGATTCCCCTATCCGCTATAATTCTCTTCGAATCTTCATATGCTAAGCCATGTAATCTTCCCTTTGAATGAACATCATACTTTAAGCATATATCCAAAAAGAAATTCACCAGCTTTTTAAATCTCGTCACCAGATTTTCTATCTCTTTAAGCTTTCTCTTGGTAAGTTTTTGTGAAACGAATACAATGGTTTTCATTACTTCCATACATCGCTCATCTCCTTTTTAACGATGTTGACGAGCTTTTTAACCTTATGACTTCTCATCCCATAAATTCTTCCAGTAAAGCTGATAATGATTGATACGAAATCATCGAGAAGTTCTTCTAAAGGAGACTTTTCCTCATTCGAGATGCAAACGATATCGACATCGAATTTCCTAAAGAAATATTTTAGATACTCAAATCCAAATCTCGTTAATCTATCCTTAAACGTGACAAGAACAATATCAATTCTTTTTTCGGTAACGAGTTTAAACAACCTTTTTAATCCCTTCCTATTTTCTTTCAATCCAGAAGAAACATCGGTAATAATCTCAACGATTTCATAACCATGCTCGTTGGCATATTTCTTCAACAACTCAACTTGTCTACGCAAATCCCCCTGTTCCTC
>JALTZH010000018.1 GCA_027051265.1 archaeon
ACTGATAAGAATGTATAAATTTGAAGAGTTAATAATACCTGAAAAATATAAAAACGTTTCACTAAAGGATGCAAACGATATAATCAACAAAGAAAGAGAGAAACTAAGTAAAGAAGAGAAAGATATACTAAATAAGCTGAAGGAACTATATGAGAAAAACAAAAAGGAATTCCTGAGAATATCTGAAGAAGTTTATGTCGAAAAATATCTCGATGAAAATTTAACAAAACTAGGTGAATATAGTAAGATCGTTGTATTAACCGGATGGGTACCTGAAAAAGACTTGAAAAAGACCGTTAACGAATTAAAATCTGTTGCAAACGTTGTTGTATACGTTGAGGAACCAGAGAAACATGAAAAGATACCAACATTAACAAGAAATCCGAAAGTTGTTGATAGGTTTGAACTGTTAACGAAGATGTATGGAGTTCCAAATTCGAAAGAGTTTGATCCAACTCTTACACTTTCACTTACATTTCCTACAATATATGCTTTGATGTATGGTGATTTAGGACATGGTTTATTATTAACTTTAATAGGATATATTATTGCATTTAAAACAAGATTTATCTCTTTAATAAGAAGATTAGGATTCATTGTATTTTTATGTGGATTGTTTTCTATTTTTACAGGTGGTTTACTCTATGGTAAGTTCTTTGGTATATCTTTACATGAAATAGGATACGATGCACCTTTAAGTTTTATAAAGTTTGAGTTTGAAAAATTATCCGTTAAAACCATAAGTGAAAGCATTATGACTATTGTTCTCATCTCATTTATAATAGGAATTATCCACATAATAGTCGGATGTATTATAAACATGATAAATAAGATAAGACATGGAGATATAATGCATGCGATATTTAATCCGTGGGGTTTAATGGGACTTATATTTTATGGAACAAGTATAATTCTAGTTGCAAAACATAAAACGAATCTTCAAGGAATGATATCCGATCCTCTCGTGTTCTTAGTAATAGCACCGTTAATAATATTACCGATAGGACTTAGAATCGTTGAACGTCAACCAATCGGTTGGAGTTTATTTGAAGTTATTTTAATGATAATGAAATTCCTATCCAATACGATATCTTACGTAAGAATTGCAGCTTTTGTAATATTACATGCAGCACTATCCATTATGGTCCTTCTAATAATTGGTTCAATACCATCAACTCTCATAGGATATATACTTAAGGCAATTATTTTCGTATTAGGAAATATTGCAATATTTGCTATTGAAGGTTTCATGGTATTTGTACAGACCTTAAGGTTGCATTATTATGAATATTTTTCAAAATTCTATGAAGGTGATGGCTATGAATTTAAACCCTTAAAGTATATTAGAAAATATACATATTTAAAGAGGTGAGCAAATGAGTATAGTTCCAAGTAAAAGGTTGTTTAAAAAGCTTTTTGTTTTCTATACCTTTATAATACTATTAGTAACGACAATAGCTTTAGTAACAGCACAGGAAGTTAAAGAAGCGCCTGCTGAACAGGCAAGAGGACTTCTTGCAGTTGGTATAGGTTTAGCAACTGGATTAGCAGCTGCTGGAGCTGGTATTGGAGCTGGTATAGCTGGAGCAGCAGCAATATCTGCAGTTTCAGAAAAGAGAGAAATGTTTGGTATATCGTTACTCTTCGTAGTTATTGCTGAAGGAGTAGCAGCATACGGTATTGCTATAGCATTCATTTTACCTGGATTAGCTGGCTTCTAACATGGAAGAATTTAAGCAAATAATTTCAAAGATTGAAGAAGATTACAAAAGAGAAATAGATAACATAATAAAATCGGCAAAAATCGAAGCTGAAAAAATCGAAAAGGAAATTAGATCAAAAGCGGAAAAATTGAGAAAAGAAATAATAGAAGAATATAAAAGAAACGCTGAAAAAGAAAGAGAAAAGATTTTATCCCTAGCAAAATTAGAAGCAAGAAAAATAATATCTAAGACAAAGGAAGATATGATAAACAGCGTTATACAGAAAGCATTAGGTCAAATAAGAAATGTAGATAAGAATGTTTATAAAGAGTTCCTAAAGAGGACAATAGAGCATTCGTTAAATATACTTGAAAGTAAAAACCTAGAAATACTTGCAAGAGATCGAGATATAGGTCTAATAGAAGAAATACTTAAAGAATTAAATTTAAACTTCAAAATTTCAAAGCTTTCAAGTGAAAGTCTCGGTGGTATTATTATCAGAGATTTGCAGAACAATATTGAATTAAACTTTACTTTTGAAAAGATATTGGAAAGGAAAACAGATGCGATACGTTCAGAAGTTGCAAAAATTTTATTTTCATAATTATGTTTAAATCTATACCATATTCAGTTAAAGTTAGAACATTAATATCGAAGCTATTAACTAAGAGAGAATATGACATAATATCCGAGCAAGACAATGTAGTCTCAATAGGTACATATCTCGAAAAATTAGAATATGGGAAAGTTATTCTTAAATATTCGACGGAGATTTCAAGAATAGAAGAAGAATTATGGAATGTATATTATGAAGGATTGGAACGTCTTTATAACTATATACCAATTACGGAAAGAAGTGTCTTCAACTATTTCATATTTAAAAAGTTAGAGATAGAAAATCTAAAAGAAATATTAATGGGAATAGCTTTAAATATTGACAGAGATAAAATATTCGATAAAGTACATAGAAAATTCAGAGAAAAGTTTAAAGAAATAATTTACTCAGAAACATTAGATGAGGCGGTGATGAAATTAAAAGGTGAAGGATATTACGAGAGATTAATAGATGGTCTTAAATATTATAAAGAGAGAGGAAATATCTATAAAATGCTATCAAATCTCGATCATTATTACTATGAAAACTTAACGAAGTATGCAATATACAATATTTCTTTAAGCAAGATATTACGTGCAAGAATAGATAAGGAAAATCTTAAACTATTGCTAAGATATATTTTGGAAAAGAATTATAAGGAAATTCCTAGAGAGGAATTTATTTCACTTTTAATACCAAACGGTAAAATTACAAGATTTGAAGAGCTCATTGAATCAGAAAGTATTGAAAGATTTGTAATGAATATTACGGATACACCATTCTTTGAGAAATTAAATGCAAGCGTTAAAAAATATAAAGAGATTGGTGATATTGACATATTGGATAAAGCTATTGATGAAGCTTATCTAGATATATTGAAAAGTATATTGGTAAAGCCTTTTGGGATAGATATACCGATATGTTATGCAGAGATGAAACGATTTGAAGTGGTTAATCTAATTAAAATATTAAAGTTAAAGCATGAAGGTATAGAACCTGAAATTATAAAGGATAAGGTTGTGATAATAATATGAAGATAATAACTATCGGAGATCATGATTTTGTAGTGGGGTTTAAATTCGGAGGAGTTGATGGAATCGTAATAAAAAACAAATCCGAAACATTAAATGTTGTAAAAGAATTGATTGAGAAGAAAAATATTGGTATAATTATTATCCAAGAAAAATTCTATAATGAAGTAAAGGATGTTGTTGATGAACTTCTTGAAGGGAGATTATATCCAGTTATTGTCTCTGTACCTGGTAAAGAAGGAAAAATAACCAAAATGGATGTTTTATCTAAATTAATAAAACGTGCAATAGGAGTTGAGATAAAATTTGGTGAGGAGAAATGATAGGTAGAATAGTAAGAATATCCGGCCCTCTGGTAGTTGCGGATAATATGTCTGGTAGCTTAATGTATGAAGTAGTTAGAGTTGGAGAAGAAGGCTTAATTGGAGAAATAATAAGAATACAAGGGGATAAAGCTATGATTCAAGTATATGAAGATACAACCGGATTAAAACCAGGAGAGAAAGTTGAAAGAACAGGATCACCGTTATCAGTAGAATTAGGTCCTGGCATCGTTGGAACGATATATGATGGTATACAACGTCCTTTAGAAGTTATAAGAGATAAAACTGGATCAATATTTATAAGAAGAGGAATAACCGCTGAAGCTCTTGATAGAAAACGTAAGTGGAATTTTATACCAAAAGTGAAAAAGGGAGATAAAGTTGAAGAGGGTGATGTTTTAGGTATAGTTCAAGAAACATCTCTGGTTGAACATAGAATATTGGTTCCACCTAATATATCGGGAGAAGTTGTTGAAATTGTAAATGAAGGAAAATATACTGTTGAAGATATAATTGCTACGATTAAAACGAAAGAGGGTAATGTCGAATTAAAAATGTATCAAAAATGGCCAGTTCGTGTTCCTAGACCTTTTAAAGAAAAACTTGATCCAACAGAACCATTAATAACAGGACAACGTGTAATAGATTGCTTATTCCCAGTTGCTAAAGGGGGTACAGCATCAGTCCCTGGTCCATTTGGTGCTGGTAAAACTGTTCTAGGACATCAGTTAGCAAAATGGAGTGATGCCGAAGTATTTATTTATATTGGATGTGGTGAAAGAGGAAACGAAATGACAGAAGTTCTTGAAGAATTTCCACATCTTAAAGAACCAAGAACAGGTAAGCCATTGATGGAAAGAACGATATTAATTGCGAACACAAGTAATATGCCCGTAGCAGCAAGAGAAGCAAGTATATATGTTGGAATAACAATTGCTGAATACTTTAGAGATATGGGATACAACGTTGCATTGATGGCGGATTCGACAAGTAGATGGGCAGAAGCAATGAGAGAAATTTCCGGAAGATTGGAAGAAATGCCTGGTGAAGAAGGATTTCCTGCATATTTGGCATCGAGATTATCCGAATTCTATGAAAGAGCTGGAAGAGTAATCTGTTTAGGTAGAGATAACAGAATAGGATCCGTAACAGTTGTTGGAGCGGTATCACCACCAGGTGGTGATTTTACAGAGCCTGTAACTCAAAATACTTTAAGAATAGTAAAAGTCTTTTGGGGACTGGATTCAAAACTTGCAGATAGAAGACACTTCCCAGCTATAAATTGGTTGATAAGTTATTCTCTCTATGTTGATCATGTTAAAGACTGGTGGCATAAACATATAAACGATAAATGGCTGGAACGAAGAAATGAAGCGATGAAAATATTACAAAGAGAAGCAGAATTATTAGAAATAGTTCAACTCGTTGGACCTGAAGCTTTACCTGAAAAAGATAGATGGCTCTTAGAGATTGCTAGAATGATTAGAGAAGATTTCTTACAACAGAATGCATTTCATGAAGTTGATACGTATTGCTCACCGAAAAAACAGTTCGAAATATTGGATATAATAATTACATTCTATCATAAAGGATTAGAGGCTATTTCAAAAGGAATACCGTTTAAAAAATTATTTGAACTTGAGGTTAAATCCGATATTGCAATGTTAAAATATATACCTGAGGATCAATTTGAAGAACATGCTAAAAATATTAGAAAGAAGATTGATGAACAAATAAATTATATAGCTAAGGAGGTTGAAGTATTATGATTGAATCAAAACTTAAGGAATACACATCCATAACCGAAATTTATGGCCCTCTCTTAGTTGTAGAAGGAGTTAGTGATGCAGCCTATGGAGAGATTGTTGAAGTAGAATTACCAACAGGAGAAAAAAGAAGAGGATTGGTTTTAGAATCAGCATTGAATAGAGCAATAGTACAGGTTTTTGAAGGAACTAGAGGAGTTAATATTGGAACTACAAGAATAAGATTTACTGGTGAGGTTGCAAAAATTGGTGTTTCGGAAGACATGCTTGGTAGAATATTTAATGGTTCTGGAAAACCTATAGATAAAGGTCCAGAAATAATTCCGGAAGAAAAATTACCAATCTCAGGTTCACCGTTAAATCCTGCAGCAAGAGAATATCCAAGAGATTTTATACAAACTGGAGTATCCGTAATAGATGGTATGAATTCTTTAGTTAGAGGACAAAAACTTCCATTGTTTTCCGGTAGTGGGTTACCTCATAACATATTAGCTGCTCAAATCGCTAGACAAGCAAAAGTTAGAGGAAAAGAAGAAAGCTTTGCAATAGTTTTTGCAGGTATTGGTATAACACATGAGGAAGCTAGTTTCTTTATTAAAGAATTTAGAGAAACAGGTGCATTGGAAAGAAGTGTTGTATTTCTTAACTTGGCAAACGATCCAGCAATTGAAAGAATAATGACACCTAGAGTTGCGTTAACGGTTGCTGAGTATTTAGCATTCGAAAAAGATTATCACGTTTTAGTAATCTTAACGGATATAACCAACTATGCTGAAGCTTTAAGAGAAATATCAGCTGCAAGATATGAAGTACCAGGTAGAAGAGGTTATCCGGGATATATGTATACGGACTTAGCAACGATATACGAAAGAGCGGGAAGAGCTAGAGGGAAGAAAGGTTCAATAACAATGATGCCTATATTAACGATGCCTGGAGATGATCGAACTCATCCAATACCGGACTTAACAGGATATATAACTGAAGGCCAGATCTTCCTCTCGAGAGAATTATATAGAAAAGGTATTTATCCACCTATTGATCCGTTACCAAGTTTATCCAGATTAATGAAGAGTGGTATAGGTAAAGGAAGAACAAGAGAGGATCATGCCAACGTATCTGATCAATTGTATGCTGCATATGCAGAAGGAAGAGATCTTAGAGATTTAGTTGCAGTAGTTGGTGAGGAAGCATTAACCGATAGAGATAGATTGTATTTGAAATTCGCAGATGAATTTGAGAGGAAATTTATAAACCAAGGTTATTATGAAGATCGTTCCATAGAAAGAACGTTAGAAATAGCTTGGGATTTATTATCAATGCTTCCAGAAAGAGATTTAAAGAAAATCAAACCAGAATATATCAAAAAATACCATCCGAAATATAAAC
>JALTZH010000019.1 GCA_027051265.1 archaeon
TATTTATATATGTAAATTTGCCATCTAAATCTATTAAGTAGATGATTTCATCACTTAAACTCATATTTATTATTTTTCAATATTTAGTTTAATAAATCTTTGTTAAAAACATCTATTTTTATATTACTTTCACTGACTTCCTCCTCACGCTGAAGGACGGGCAACCACAGGCTTTCTTAGCAATGTTTTATAAAAAGATTCTAAATAATAACGAATAAAAGCTTAATAAGTGCTTAATTATTAACTCAAAGTAACTCAAAGAAATTATCAGAAAATTACAATATATGGAATCATACTATGTTTTTTTCTGAACAGCAGAGAAGATAATAATATACACATTTTGATTTTTGTTATAATTTTAAAAATCTAGCATTAGCAAGCTTAAAGTATGATGTTAAAAAATAAAACTTTTTATGAACATATATGAAAAAATAGATGAAATTAAGTATTATATAGATAAGATGGATAAAAATACTGTTACATGGATCTTCTGTAGAGAGGATTTTGATTCAACGCTTGCAGCATTAATTATGTTTTTATTGTTAAAGCATTTAGGATTTAAAGTTCATATCAGATATGTTAAGAGTTTAGAGGATATAGATAATTCTATAGCTAAAAGAAACGTTATCCTAATAAACTTAGGGCAATTAGGAGGAGGAGAGATTTCGATATGTAGAATTAATGATTATTCTTCAACTTATATATCATATAATGTATTTAAAGAATATATTAAAGATGAGTTCTATGCGATATATCCTATAATCGTATCGTTGCTTGAGTTTCAAGATAACAAAGGAGAACTTCCAGAACATTGTAAAGAACTCGTAGAGGAATCAAATGTAAAAATAGAAAAAGATTTAAGGATTATAAGATGTGAAACCTTTACGTTAAGTGATTCCTTAAAATTATTTTTTCCACCATTTTTAAAAGGTTTAAGTGGAAACGAATCCGGTACTAAAAAATTTCTTAAAGAAATAGGATTGGAAGATAAAAGAATCATGGATTTAAGTAATAATGAGATGAATTATTTAAAACAACGTTTGTTAGATGAATATGGTGAATATTCCAGCATAGTTGGTGAAGTATATTATTATAAGGGAAAAGATTTAAAGATAATTGCACATAACATGTTTTCGATATATAAAGAAGATTTAAACAGTTTTTTAAAATCGTTTTTTCATAAATACTTAGATGTTAGGGAATGTTTTTCATATTATACTTCACTTTTATACCTTTGTTTGAATTGGGTTGATAAAAACATCAACAAAATGATTAGATCAGAAAAATTTTATTATATATATACGATGGAAAAATTAAATAAAGATTTTATAGAAATGGTGCTAAAAATATTGAAGCGTGGAAAATTTATAAAGGATAAAAAACCCCTTGCATTATTTATTAGAGAAAATAACAGGATAAAAATACACATGATATTAACCAAACGTATAAATAAGGAGACTGTTGAAAAAAATTTTTCTGATATAATTTATGATATCGATTATAATTATCCTTTTTTGCATATAGAATTAAGAGAAAGAGTTATGTTAACGTTTTTACAAAAGATGAATGCAATATTAAACAAATAATAATAAATTAATAAATTAAATATGGGGCTTCAAAACCTTATCTTTAGAATTAATTTCTTGTTTAACTTTTGTCGATAAGAAGTATATTTACGTAAGTGAGGAAATAAATTAAAGCCGTAGCATAAAAGGTGATATAGATTATATCCATATAAGAGCGAGATCGTTCACTTCTAAAATCAAATTATTTTATATTATGAGAATTGTAATGAAATTTGGCGGTGAAGCATTAAGGAATGAAAATAGAGTTTTTCATACAGCAAACATTGTAAAAAAGTTCAGAACAAAAGAAACTGTTGTAGTTGTTTCAGCAATGTCTGGAATAACGGATAAGCTTTATAACTTATCTAAAAACGTTTTAACAATGAATGAATCTGAAATAAAAGAAAAGGTTGATGAAATTAAAAAGAGACACAAAAAAGTTATAGAAAAATGTGTAAAAAAAGATTATCAAGAAGAATGTAAAAAAATACTAAACGATTTAATAGAACGTCTTGAAAGAACTCTTCTCGGAATTTTATACGTTGGAGAGTTAACTCCTAGAAGTCAAGATCTCGTATTAAGTTTTGGTGAGAGATTAATAACACCAATCTTTGCTTATGTTCTTAAATCTTTAGGAATAGACTCAATACACTTTACAGGAAGTGAAGCAGGTATAATAACCGATTCAAATTTCGGAAGAGCAAATCCTTTATGGGAGAAAACCAGAACATTAGTTAAAGAACGACTTGAGAATATTTTAAATGAAAAAGTACCAGTAATAAGTGGTTATATTGCTTCGGATGAAAAAGGAAGAGTAACAACTTTAGGTAGAGGAGGTTCTGATTATACTGCAACGATCATTGGATCATGCTTAGATGTCGATGAGATATGGTTGTTTAAGGATGTGGAAGGCTTAATGACAGCCGATCCTAAAATAATACCTGATGCCAAAATCATTAGAAAAATATCGTATATAGAAGCAATGGAACTTGCATACTTTGGTGCTAAAATTTTACATCCAAAAGCTTTAGAACCTGCTATGGAGAAAAATATTCCGGTTAGAATTAAACCTTTATTCAATCCTGAAGATGATGGAACGCTAATAACTTCCGAATGCAAAAAAAGTAAAGATATCGTGAAAGCAATTGCTGTTAGAAAAAATGTCGCTGCACTGAATATATTTGGTGCCGGTATGGTTGGGTTACCAGGTATTGCTGCAAGAATATTTAACGCATTAGCTAGGAACAACATAAACATATTAATGATCTCTCAAGGATCTTCGGAAACTAACATTTCCTTAGTTGTTGAGAGAGAAGATTTAAACAAAGCAATAGAAGCTATTAGGGAAGAATTTAAAAACGAAAATGTCATAAAGAATATCGATTGTAATAAAGATGTTGCCATACTTGCAGTAGTTGGTGCTGGAATGAAAGGAACAAGAGGTGTTGCTGCAAGAGTATTCTCCGCAGTTGCAAGAGCAGGAGTAAACGTTTTAATGATATCACAAGGATCTTCAGAGGTAAATATATCGTTTGTTGTCGAAGAAAAAGATGCAAATATTGCGTTGAAAGCTTTACACAAAGAATTTATTTGCTAATTTTTAATCTTTTTAAAGAATTTTATCATAAACTAACCTCTCCCTATTCTTAAAAGATGACGTAATTATTAAAACATCTTACAAACAACGGAAACAAAAAAATAAAAATTTCTAAGGTTAGTTGTCTTAATTATTTATGAAAATAAATAAGGGCCCGTAGCTTAGTCTGGTAGAGCGTGGGACTCTTAATCCCAAGGTCGGGGGTTCAAATCCCCCCGGGCCCGTTTATGCCCCGGTAGCTCAGCTGGTAGAGCGACGCTCTGGTAAAGCGTAGGTCCCGGGTTCAAATCCCGGCCGGGGCTTTTACTGTATAAAAAAAATTGAAATCTCATTTTTCGTTTCTTTATTAAAATATCATCTCCAATATTCATCAAAAGCAATCCAGATATGTTTTAAGTTTTTTTCTAAGTGTTCGTTTGATTTATAAAATTCATTAGCAATGTATCGTTTTTTTAACGAATGTTCTAATCTTCTCCCTATAAGTTTCCTGGCAATTGTTTCATATTTCTGCAATATTTCTAAATCTTCATTTTCCAAAGCTTTTTGAATTATTTCGGATGCAACTTTTGCTAACATAACAGCACTAGAAATTCCAGCACCAGATATTGGATCGGTTGAAGATGCGGAATCCCCTATTAACAGGACGTTCTTATTTACTATTTTATTCCTAAAAGCATACAAAGGTATAAGTGCTTTTTGAACAGAAATTATGCTTGAATCTTTATAATTTTCGTTAATAAACTTTTCAATCAATCTAAACGGATTAACCTTAAAAACTCTGGGTAATATTCCAAGACCAATTTTTGCAGCATTTTCACCGATTGGATATACCCATACATAACTACCTGGAGCATAATTTACGTTAAAATAGTTATACGTGGAGTTTTGATCTATATCCTTCAAATTATAAACTTCGTATTGAACTGCATAGGCAATAAGCTTCTTATCTATATCATTATCCAATTTTCTCGCAACAATACTATTAACACCATCACATCCCACCAATATTTTATAGGAAATTCTTCTCTTATTTGTGATTAAGATGTTATCTGAGAAATCTAATGCTTTTTCTCCTAAAGATAACTTAGCACCATAGGAAGAAGCTTGTATAGCAATTCCTCTATCAAAAGATCTTCTATCTACAATAAAACCACGCACCTTTCTAACGTATTCTTTACCAGATGGTGAAATCGTTATCATATAATCGACGGATGTTTGGATGCCATGTATCTTAAAGTATTTGAATAAAAATCTTGGAATATATCCAGCACAGGGTTTTAGTCCAATTTCGTAATTCTTTTCAATTACAAGACAATCTATACCTTTTTTGGAAAGAAAATATGCTAAGGATAATCCAGCAACGCCTCCACCAACAATTGTTACATCAACTCTCATAATTTTTAAACGATTAATAATTCATTTCAAAATATGCATTTAAAGGGTATTCATTTCATGCAGGGAAACGTTGCTTGTGCTGAAGGTGCAATAGCTGCAGGTTGTAGATTTTTTGCTGGATATCCAATAACACCAAGTACAGAAATAGCAGAATGGTTAGCAAGAAGGTTACCAAAAATTGGAGGCATCTATATCCAAATGGAAGATGAGATAGGTAGTATTGCAGCAATAATAGGTGCGAGATGGGCTGGGGTAAAATCAATGACCGCAACATCCGGACCAGGATTTAGCTTAATGCAAGAAAACATCGGTTATGCTGCGATGACAGAGACACCTATTGTTGTTGTTAATGTTCAAAGAGGAGGACCAAGTACGGGACAACCAACATTGCCAAGTCAACAAGATGTATTACAATCGATGCATGGATCTCATGGAGATTATGAAGTTATTGTTCTATCACCAAATTCTCCACAAGAAATGTTTGATTTAACGGTTTTAGCTTTTAATTATTCCGAAATGTACAGAGTACCAGTAATTTTGTTATCGGATGAAATAGTTGGTCATATGAGAGAAAAGGTAATTATACCAGAACATGTTGAAACGTATACCGCACCTTTACCAGAAAAAAACAGTTTACCATTTGAAGCAGATCCAGATACTCTAGTACCTAAGATGCCAATTTTTGGTAAAGGTTATAAAGTACATGTCACAGGATTAACACATGATGAGAGAGGATATCCCAGAACATATGAGCCGGAGATTCATTTTAAACTTGTTAAAAGATTATGTGATAAGATAAGAAAAAATGCGGATAAGATTGTAAAATACGAAACAAAGTTTATAGAGGATGCTGACTTGATAATAATTTCGTATGGTGCAACTTCGAGAAGTGTTACTCAAACAGTATTAGAAATGAGAGAAAAAGGATATAAGGTTGGTATGATACGACCTATAACGTTGAATCCATTACCTGAAAGATTCATACGAGAAATCTGTGAGGATAAAAAAATATTGGTTTGTGAGATGAATCTTGGACAATTAGTGAAAGAAATAGAGCGAATCGTAAGAAAAGATGTTCACTTTTTACCTAAAATAGGAGGAGAAGTACATACACCTGAAGAAATATTTAACATTGCTAAAAATTTAATTAGAATATGAATCTCTTACCATTACTTGAAGAATTTTTAAGGATAATGAATAGGGATGAGAACATACCAATATTAGTTGAAGGATATCGTGACCTTTTGGCATTACGTTATATGGGTTTTAAATCCCAGATATATACCTTAAACAATAAACCGCTATTGGAAATTTGTTATGAAATATCCAGAAAACATAAAAAAGTATATATTCTTTTTGACTTTGATAAAAGAGGCAAATTTCTATATAGGAAGACGAAGAGATATCTATCAGAGCTTGGGGTAGTTGTAGACGATACGCTTAGAGATTTGTTTAAGAAATTTGGAATATCAAAAATCGAAGAAATAAGATATAGAATAAAAAATCTAGTTAAAAATGATAAATATTTTTATTTATACTTTGGTAATGAGTTTTAAACATATTATATCTGTTTTGTTTTTAGTATCAATTTTTTTCAAAGTTAACATTTTAAGTAAATTTAAAAATCTAGAGGTGTTTTTTTGGTAGATGTTCAATCGGAAGTATCTAAGATAAAAATCGATATAGATAAAGTTGGAGTTAAAAACATAAGAAAGGAATTCATAATTCCCAAGGATGGATTGTACTTTTTTTTATCCAGTATAAATTGTTATGTAGATTTACCTTCTAAATACCGAGGAATTCATATGTCGAGAAATATTGAAGCGATAAATGAAACAATATCGGATGTTTCAAGAAAACCGGTTAGAACTCTTGAAGAATTTGCTGAAAACCTATGCTCTGAGGTCTTAAAGAGACATGAATATGCAAGATTTGCATATATTGAGATAAAGAGCTATATACCTTATAAGAATAAATCGTATAAAGTTTTCGTTCGATGTAAATGTAATAGAATGAGAGAGTTATATAGAAAAATAATTTTAAGATTAGATACGCCTTTCTTTATATCGAATTATAAAATATATATCGATGTAATTATATATAATAA
>JALTZH010000020.1 GCA_027051265.1 archaeon
AATCCTTTGGATTTTATCATGGACAGAGTTTCTCTAAAAGAATTTTCATCCAAATATTTTTTATATTTTTTTATAAATATTTTTCTTTTTATATAATTAATCATGTCTCTTTTAAATTTATAGTAAATTATAATATAGACAAATTCTTTTAAAAATTTTTGGACAAATCCACAATTGAACCTATCGATTATTAATAATACTCCTCTATTTTTTAATACACGTCTCCATTCGATCAATGCTCTTTCCTTATTTTTAATCGTCCAGAAAACATGCCTACATATTATCGCATCTATTGATGAATTTTTGAAAGGTAATTTTTCGGCATCACAGAGTATGAACGATGATTTCTTACATGAAATTTTTGCAATTTTAAGCATGTCTTTGGAAATATCTACTCCAAAAGTTTTTCTGAAGTCTTCTTCAAGAATTCTTAAGCAAAGTCCTGTTCCTGTTCCAATATCTAGCAGAGAATTTCCATTGGAATTTTTCAGTAAGACATTTCTCAAAAAATCTACCTCATTATTAGTTACCGTATGTAATGGTTCGTTGTTATACTCCTTAGCTCTTCTATTCCAATATTTAATAACAATTTTTTTAAATTTCTTATCATCATTTATCATAAATATTATAAATTTTATTACTTGATAACAAAAATTGTTTATAATGTGTTACTATACATGCCTATTTAATTTTATTAGTAATAATTTTAATGTCCGAGTTTAAACTATATTAAAAAATCTTCAACAAATGCTACTATTGTTAAAGTTAAATGAGGTGAGTGATTTGTATGATTTGATAATAATTGGTTCAGGACCTGCCGGTTCTGTAGCTGGTATTACAGCTGCACGTTTAGGTCTTAAAACTTTAATATTGGAAAAAGATAAAAAAGGAAGAGATAAGTTCTGTGGCGGTGGTATAACTTACGGTGTGGAAAAATTTTTAAGAGAACATGTTTCAAAGGAAATCAGTGAAACTATAGAGATTAGAGTAGACGGATTTATAATATTTTCACCCAAAGGAAGAGAGTTAATAGTGAGATTTGGTGAAGAACTTAAAGAATATGGTGGTTTGGTTAGGCGTTTAGTTTTTGATAAAAAACTTATGGAGATTGCAGAATCCGAAGGTGCAGAATTAAAAGAAAAGAAAACAGTTGTTGATATAAAAAAGAAAAAAGAAGATGTTGTCGTTAGAACATTGGATGGTAATAAGTATAAAGGTAGATATATCATATTAGCAAATGGTGTTCAAGATAAACTTGGAAAGAAAGCTGGTTTACCTCCTCTTCGAATTGAGCAACTTGGAGGATGTTGGGGTACTGAATATCCATATGATATGAACAGCCTCTTCAAATTTTGGAGCAATAGAATATCTAAACCAATTTTTTTGTTTTTTGGGATAGTTCCTGTAGGTTATGGATGGATTTTTCCAAAGAAACAACATCTAAATATAGGTATTGGAACTAATTTAAAAAATTTTAGAGATCATAAGAAAAAATTTCAAAATTTTATAGAAATAGCAAAAAATGCTGAAGTTTTACCTAAGAATTTAAAAATAAATTATGATAGAGCATGGTTAATACCTTTTGGTGATATTCCTAGAAAGAAAACTTACTCCATAGAATACAAATTATTAGCAACAGGTGATGCTGCGGGATTCGTTCACCCGGTTACTGGAGAAGGATTATACGGTGCAGTACATGGAGGAGCTTTAGCTGCTAAGATTATCAGAAAAGCTTTGGACTATGATGATCCAAAAATTCTGAGAGAATATGAGAATCTGTGGTGGAAAGAGTTCGGTGAGGATATGTTTTACTATGGAAAAAAAATTGCAAAGATGCTTTATAGAAATAGGTTTGCAATGGAAATAGGTATCAAAATGATTATGTGTGACAAGGAATGCGTTAAGAGGTTAAGTTATTTGATATCGCATTATAACAATACGGTTACCAAAAAATTTTACGAACAAATAAGTGGTTTGAGATTATTTTCATTAATGTTAAAATCTATAAAAGTACCAATGAGAATGGTATATGAGGTTTAGATTCAACTTTACATAAATAATAAAATTATGAGAATAATTTATCCTAGAGATTTTATTGAAACTAAAGAACGATTGATCTTTGCATCTTTATCCTATGGTGATAGATTTCCAATCCTAGCATTTCTTAGATATTATCCAAATCCACACGGCTTAAGAATAAGAAACGGGATGAGATACTCAAAAGTTAAGAGTACAGCAGAATCTTTTGAGATATTGAGAAAACACTATAAGAAGTATGTAAAAAAACATCTTTGCTATTCATTGCAGAAGATAGATAAAGAGGATATTTTAAGAATATATTATCCCGAGGATAAATATTCAAAGATATTAAAGGATTCAAACCACATATTGCATGAATACATGGTAAGGATTGAATCCATATTTAAAGGGATAAAAAAAGGAATAACTGGTTCGATTCTCGTTGATCTCTTCGATGAATCATCCGATATAGATCTTACAATTTATGGTAGGAAATACTTTAATAAAGCAAGAGAAATCATTAAAAGTTCTGATATAATATTATCCAAAGAGCATTTTAAAACAATATATAAGAGAAGAAAGCCTTCCATTGATTTTGAAACGTTTTATAAACATGAAACAAGAAAATATAATAAAGGAATAATAAAGGATCGAATTTTTGATATTCTACTTGTTAATATGCCAGATGAACTATTTACAGAAAAAGTTAAAAGTATTAAAAGAATAGGACGTGTTGTGAAAAAGCTTAAAGTTATAGACGATACTTACGTTTTCGATTATCCATCTATTTATATAACATCCGGTGATATTAGATATGTTATCTGTTACACTCACACGTATGTTGGACAAGCTTTTGAAGGAGAGGAAATTATAGTAGCTGGATATCTTGAGAAAGTAAACGATTCATATTATAGAATTCTAATTGGAAGTAGTAGAGAGGCTTATGGAGAATATATCGTTTCAAAAACGTTGCTTAGAAAATAATATATTTATTGAGGATAAATTTCTTTCTTTGATAGATGCTTGAGAGAGATTAGAAAAGAGGAGCGAGGATAGCTGAGATATTAGCAACGGAAATGGCTTTGAGATCTAGAAAATTAATCATTAAAACCGTGCTAAAAGAAATCGCTACCAAAAATGATATCGATAAACTTAAAAACGATATTAAAAAGGTTGAAGAATGATTTGAAGGAATGTGTTGATGTTAAGATTACAAGCTTAGAGAAAATTTCAAAGTTTATGCTTGAAACTTTTATAGGTATAATTTTAACCCCCGTTTCTATAATCTTAACAAAACTTCTTTAAACTTGCAACAGAGCATTATATTTATGTTAAAAGATGAGATTAAGAAATGTATAAAATACGGAAATTTTGTATTAACTTCTGGACGGAAGAGTAGTTACTACATAGATTTGAAAGAGATAATAACTAAACCGCACGTTTTGAATGAAATAATAGAAAGGATATGTGGTATTGTAAGAGATTTTGATAAAGTAGCAGGAATTGAACTTGGATCAATACCAATAGCTGTTGCGTTGAGCTTAAAAACCAATAAGGAATACATCATAATTAGAAAGAAGGAAAAGAAACACGGAATAAAAAAGTTGTATGAAGGAAATATTGAAAGAGGAGACGTTGTTTTAATAGTGGACGACGTATCAACAACCGGAGGAAGTATTTTAAGAGCAGCGAATATCTTAAGAAAAGAAGGAGCTATAGTAAAAGAGGCAGCTGTTGTAGTAGATCGTGAAGAAGGAGCAAGAGAACTTCTCAGAAAGAATGGAATCGAATTAAAATATATATTTACATCAAAAGATTTAATCCAAGACTAGAATTATTTTTTTTATGATAAGATTTGAAATCAGACACAAAGATTTAGCAGCAAGAGTATCAAGATTAAAAATCGGTAACAAAGAAATGGTAACTCCGGAGATATTTCCAGTAGTACATCCGAGTGGAGAATTCTTTGATGTAGTTAAAAAGTTTAAACCTAAAGCAATTATTACGAATGCTTATCTTATATATAAAAACAAGAAATTGAGAGAAATAGCAAAAAATGGTATAAGAAATCTATTAGATTTTGATGGAATCATAATGACGGATTCTGGATCTTTTCAGTTATTCGAATATGAAAAAATAGATATTACGAATAAGGAGATAATAGAATTTCAAAACAAGTTGAATGTTGATATTGGTGTTTTCTTAGATATTCCTGTTGATCCATTTAGATTAAAAGGTGAAACAAAAAAAGCTGTCGAAAAAACCATAGAAAATGCAAGAGAAGCAAAAAAAATGCATAGAAAATTTGCAACAATTGCAACAGTTCAAGGTGGAAAATATCTGGATTTAAGAACCTATTGTGCGAAGAAATTAAGTGAGCTTGATTTTGATATTTATGCAATAGGTGGTGTCGTACCATTTATGGAGAGTTACGATTTCTTATCGTTGGTCAAAATAATAGAGGTTTCAAAGAAAAATATTCCTATCAACAAACCCGTTCATCTCTTCGGTTGTGGGCATCCGATACTATTTTCATTGGCTGTAGCTTTAGGTATAGATACTTTTGACTCTGCATCATATGCTATATATGCGAAGGATGATAGGTATTTAACAGAATACGGCACGCTTCATCTTGAAGATTTGGAGGAATTTCCTTGTCTTTGTGATGTATGTTCTACATATAACCCTAAGGAACTTAAAAATATGGATAAAAAGGAGAGGGAGAAACTGCTTGCAGAACATAATCTCTTCGTTATATTTGAAGAGATCAAACGGATAAGACAAAAGATAATCGATGGAGAGCTTGAAGCATATTTAGAAACGAGATGTAGAAGTCATCCATATCTACTAGAAGCGTTGAGATATGTTTATGGAATAAATTATTTAGAAGAACTTAATCCTATATCAAAAAAATCTGGATTTATGTATACTGGTATAGAATCGTTGTTTAGAGTTGAGGTTAAAAGACATCTTAAAAAATTAGAAAGGCTTGAAGATTCGAAAAATTTAGTTATTCTACCGGATATTTCAAAACCTTATTATGATTACTACCGTATTCTTTCCAGTAGGAAATATAGGTTCTGTATATTTTCACCGGTATTTACACTTATACCAATAGAGATCGAGGAGATATATCCGTTGATGCAACATGAAGGTTTAAGAGTTTATTCGAAGGAAGAGATAGAAATTTCTAAAAGAAGGCTTCTTGAATATCTTAAAAAAAATCCCTACGATAACGTTTACGTTCACTCTTCTTTAAGAAATATTTTCGATACCAACGATTTCGAATTTTTTGAAGAGGTATCATTTGAATCTGGAGATTTCAAGTTTAAATTCATTAACATTGCCAACTACATCTATGGGAAAGGTGCCGGTAAAATACTTTTCGACGGAAATGTTACGGTTGAATTTTCAAAAACAAAAAGATTCAGAAGAGTATTTAACGATGGAAAATTAATTGGTACGGTAAAAAACGATGGAATACTTGCTTTAACTTTACATGCTGGAGAAAAATTGATGAAGATGGATCGTAACAAGATTTTCGTAAACGATAAAGCATACGATACTATTAAATTTGGTAGGATATATTGCAGCCAGATTGTAGATTGTTCGGATGAGATTGAAGCTGGACAGGATGTATTGATAGTTCACGAGGATAGATTACTTGGAATAGGAAAGTCCGTTTTAAATACTATTGAGTTAAAACATTTTAGGTACGGAGTTGCCGTTAAGGTAAGACATAAATATTCATCGAATAAATGAAACTAAATATTAGGATAAAATTATCAATTAATTATTTAAGTAAACTTTTGTGAATTTTATTTTTATTAATATGGTTGACGAAATCATTGCAAATTATGTGTTAGACGTTAGAGGACATTCATGTCCATATCCAGCTATACAAACGTTAAAGAAGTTGAAAGAAATGAAATCCGGAGAAGTATTAAAAGTAATCGCAAGTGATAAAGGTGCTAAGAATGATATACCTACTGTTGCTAAGAAACAAAACTCCGAAATCTTGAAACTTGAAGAAAAAGAAGAAGAGATCGTGTTTTACATAAAGAAGCTTTAATGGAAACACTAGGTTAAGATTTTTTTATTTGTTATTTTTTTAGGTTTCGAATATTTAAGTAAATAATAATAGAAATTATGAGTAAAGGGATATTATACGTAATTGAAGCTGCTATAGCAGCAATGATTATATTGTTGTTTCTATTTTCTTTTCTAATTTTGATTAAGAGTGAAAAAGAGCACGTAGATTATGAGGAAATATATTCTCTATTAAAATCATTAGACGATGCAGATATACTTGAGGAAATTGTTTCAAATGTAACATTGTATAAATATTATTTTGAAGACTGTTATTTAACGTTAATCGATGAAAACGGTGTTGTTTATTCAAACTTAAAGGAAGAAGGAAATTACATAACGATTAATTACTATTTTTTAGAGAAAAATACCGGTAGAAAATACCTAATAAAGTTGTATTGTGCTTTTTAATATTAAAAAATATATTCCAATAAAAATAACATTATCCTAGAGAGTTTAAGTTGTACTTATAGTAT
>JALTZH010000021.1 GCA_027051265.1 archaeon
CAAGGATTAAGAGTTTTTGATGCAAATGAAAATATTATAGAAAAGCTAGAAACATTTCAAAATTATATATCTTAAACCTCTGCCAGATATGTTACCGTGAACTAAACCCTCGAGTATGTAGTGATTCTATCTCTTCAAGTCAAATATAGGAAGATTTTTTATAATTTTTATAGAATTAAAGATTAATTTTCCACGATTTGTTTTTATTTTTATGAAGAAAAGATGTAAATATTGTAAGGAAGAAGCTGTTAACAACAAAGATTTATGTTTAAAACATTTAACAAGTCTGGAAGTCTTTTATGAGAAAAAAAACGAAATCTATGCGATTAAAACCGAAGATATGAGAATAATAGAGAGAATGATTAAATTAAATCCAGATTTGATAAGATGTCCTATATGTAATAATCCCTTGGAAATTAATCATTGGAAAAAAGAGGAAAACCTACTCAAACCATATTTTATATGTAAAAAATGTAATTTCATAGGATGATATGGATGCCGTAATTCTCGCAGCCGGTAAAGGAAAAAGATTAGAACCAATAACAAAAGTTATACCAAAACCTCTTCTTCCTATACTTGATAAGCCATTAATAGAAAAAACTATCGAAGCATTAAAAACCTGTAACGTTAAAAATATATTCGTTATCATATCTTATAAAAAAGAACTCTTTGAAAAATTTCTTAAAGAATATGATGTTACGTTGATAACTCAAAACAAACCTCTCGGCACAGCAGATGCTCTCAAATATGTTAAAGATTACGTTGATGATTCATTTCTAACACTTTTTGGAGATTGCTTATATTCAATTGAAGATATAAAAAATATTATACAAAAATTTAGTGGAAAACCAATTTTAGGCGTTAAATATTCAAGCGAAGCTTATAAGTATGGTGTTTTAATAAAAGAAAAATCTCGTTACAAAATAATTGAAAAACCTTCCAACATAAGAGAAGGTTATATCCTTACAGGATTAAATATATTCCTAAACGACATCTTTAACTATATAGGTCGTGTAAAAAAATCTGAAAGAGGAGAATATGAACTAACAGATGCTATAAATCTTGCGATGGATAATGATACCTTCGAAATATACGAACTCAAACATTACTGGAAAGATATAGGAACGTTTATGGATTATATGGATGCATGTTTTCACATGCTAAAGGAAACGGATCAAAAAGTTGAAGGTGAAGTTGCGGAAAACGTTACTATCAGAGGTAAAGTTATCCTAGAAAAAGGAGCGAAAATCCTACCAAATACATATATCGAGGGGAATGCTTATATAGGAAAAGACTCCACCATAGGCCCGTTTGCTAGATTAAGAGGAAACGTTGTAATTGGAAAAAAATGCAAAATCGGAAGTTTTGTTGAAATAAAAAATTCGATAATCTTCGATGAAACAAATGTTCCCCATCTTAACTACGTTGGTGATTCGATAATCGCATCGAACTGCAATCTTGGAGCAGGTACAAAAATTGCTAATCTTAGATTGGATGAAAAAAACGTTAAAATAAGAGTGAAAGGTAAACTGATAGATACTGGAAAAAGAAAATTTGGTTGTGTTATAGGTTTTAATACAAAAATTGGTATAAACGTATCAATAAATCCCGGAAGAATAATAGGTAATAACTGCAAAATCGGGCCTAATGTTGTAGTATACGAAGATCTCGAAGATAATACCTTCATACTCCTTAAGCAGGAATATTTGGTCAAGAGGACAGTTTTATGAAATTGCTCGATTTGAAATTTGTTAGTAATAAGATATATAACGAAATATTAAGAATACGTAACGAATCAAAAACTGAAGAAGATTTTAAAATTAGGTTCACGAATTTATTAAATGATTTTATTAGAAAATTTATACAAGAAGCAAAATTTGAACATAACATAATTTCAGGTAGAGCCGATGCTGTTTTAAACAAAATAATAATAGAATTTAAAAAACCACGAATCTTGTCGAGTAACGTTGTTTGTGAAAATAGTATTGAGCAAATAATTAAGTATATAAGTGAATACTGCAAAAAATATAATGTTGAGAAGCATAAAATTATAGGTATAATAACCGATGGTTTTAAAATAATTTTCGTAAGATATAGAAGAAACTTTGATCCTATTGTTTTAGATATCTCAGAGAATTCTATATATAGATTGTTAAGTGTATTGTTAAGTTCACAGAGAATCCCAATATCTCCTAAATATATAATTAGGGATTTCGGACACGATTCGTTCTTATATAAAAAAGCTATAAGAATATTATATAAAAAATTAGATACAAGAAATCCAAAAGTTGAAATGTTGTTTAGCGAATGGAAAAAAATGTTCTCTCTAGTTTGTTCATACAATTATAAAAAGCTTAAAGATTTAGAACGTGAATTGAATATCGGTGAAAGAATTGATGTTGAAAAATTGCTCTTCGTTATTCATACCTATTATAGCTTGATCATAAAATTTCTAGTATCAGAAGTTCTTACGTTTTATTTTTCTCGTGGTTATATCCCAATAAAATCATTTTCATCCAGAATAATCGAAGAAAGAAATTTAAAATATTTTCTAAAAAAATTCGAGGAGAAAGGTTTGGAAGCAATATTTCCAGAGGGATTTATTAGAATTGTAAACTTTTTGGAAGGTGATTTCTTCGCATGGTATGTGGAAGTGATTGACAAGGAATTGGAAGAGATCTTAAGAGAGATGGCTGAAAAAATTTATAATTACGATCCAGCTACCATTGAATTGCAACCAGAGAATGTTAAGGATTTGTTTAAAAAACTCTATCAAAATTTAGTACCTAAAAAGATAAGACATGATCTTGGAGAATATTATACACCTGACTGGCTGGCAGAGTTACTCTTTGATGAAATTGGATATGATGGAAATCCAGACATAAGAATCCTTGACCCAGCTTGTGGTTCAGGAACATTTCTTATAGAAGCTATAAAGAGAGTAAAACAATATTCCTACGAAGAAAACATCGATGATGATATAGTTGCAAGAAAAATACTCGAAAATATAATTGGATTTGATTTAAATCCTCTTGCAGTAATTACTGCTAGAGCAAATTATTTGATAGCTATAGCAGATATTCTCTATCATTTACGGGGAAATGTTGAAATACCTATATATTTAACGGATTCTTTATTAGCTTCGAAAGAAAGAAAATTATTTGATATAGAATATACCTTTAAATTATATAATCAAGAAATAAAAGTTCCTGAAAATATTGCAAAGAATTCTAAGATTTTTAATCTCATACTATCTTTGGTAAAAGAATACCTTAACTATGATTATAGTCCGAAAGAATTTCAGGAAATATTGAAGAGAGAAACAGGCATAAATAATGATGCTAAAAACGTCGCCCTAAACTTATATAAAATATTATATAAATTAAAGTTGGAAAAAAGAGATATGATATGGATAAATATCCTACGAAATATATTCGCACCATTTAGATATTTAAATAGTTTTGATATAGTTATTGGAAATCCTCCTTGGATTAATTGGGAAAATATTGCCGAAGGTATAAGAGGTAGTTTAAAGAAAATTGTTGAAGAGTACGGAATTTCTCCAAGAGATGATAGAGCTTTACGTAAGATGGATATTTCATATATATTTTTATATAGAGTTCTTGATTTATATCTTAAAGATAAAGGAATTCTTGCTTTTCTAATAAATCAAACATGTTTCAAAGGTGTTTCGGGAGAAGGTTTTAGAAAGATGAAACTTTACGGTAAACCAATAAGAGTTTTAAAAGTTCATGATATGGTTGACTTGCAACCTTTTGAAGATGCTTCTAATAGAACTGGTGCAATTATAGTTAGGAAAAATGACAAAAGATAAGGCAAGCCTCGCTTTTTAAAGCGGGGTAAAATTTAAATATCGAACACTTTATTATATCTATATAAGGGCGTGGCGAGGTGGGTGGATTGAGTAGATTACGAGGAAGGTTAAAATTAAGGAACAAGCGAGATAATTGTTTTGTATATACCCATCTCGCCACGCCTCCATTAACGAGGACATGTAGAGTAAGATTAGCCGTGGATAAGGAAACGGAGGCAAAACTTTTTGAGCTTGGAGATGTATTTGCTAAGTGCTGGAACGAGGTTAATTATCTCAGAAGGCAGCAATTCTTCAACGAGGTAGGAGTGGATTTTGCAACGACTGAGAAAATGATTTACGATAAGTACAAGAAAATTTTAAAGGTCAATGCTCAGCAAGTTTCGAGGAAGAATACTGAGGCGTGGAAATCTTTTTTCAAACTTCTTAAGCTTAAGAAGATAGGTAAATTACCATCGTTTATAATTCCAAAACCACCGGGATATAAAAAGGATAGAAAAAATAATAAAAGAGAACCGTTTTTGGTTATAAGGAACGATAGGTATGAGATTAAGGATTGCTACATTTATTTAAAGGATTTTAAGCTCAAACTAAAATATAGAGGTAGAATTCATATCAAAGGCAAACAAAGACGTCTCGAAATCCATTACGACAGCATAAGGAAAAGATGGTATGCACATATACCTTTCTACGTCGAAGAAAAAATCGTAAGAAATGAGTGGAGAAAAGTTCCATTAACTCCTAGTGGAAATAAACAAGCAGGTATCGATTTAGGCGTCAATAATTTCTTCGCAGTGTTCGTAGAAGATGGAACGACTTTTTTAGTCAACGGAAAACCGTTGAAAGCAGAGGCATTCTATTGGAGGAAGAAGATTGCCGAAGCTCAATCTAAAGGGAATTTGGATAGAGTTAGAAAGTATTACGTTATATGGAGAAGTAGATTCGAAGCCTATGTTAGATCTAACTTAAGAGAATTGTTCGAAAAATTATATCATATCGGTGTCTCAGTAGTAAAAGTTGGATACCCTAAGTACATTGCAAAAGAGCCAAATAAAAGTTCAAAGGTTAACTTTGAGATAACGAACTTGTGGAGCTACAGAAAAATTCACCAATGGATCAAAGACCTTTGCGAAGAGTACGGCATAAAATATATCCCAGCCGAAGAGAAAAATTCTTCAAAAACCTGCCCCCTCTGTGGAAAAATCCACAAAAACGGTAGAAAATATAGAGGCCTATTTGTCTGTCCTGTTATGAAAAAAGCTATGAACGCTGATTTAGTTGCTGCCTTCAATATCCTCCATAACGGTGAGTCCGCCAATATGGCGGATAGCCGTAACGGGAGTAAGACCGCTCCCTTTTGCTTACTCCCCGCCTTAGCTGGAACCCTTGCCCTTTAGGGCGGGGAGGAGGTCAGTCTCATAGCTATCCTTTCAAGTATATAGTCTGGAAGAAGAAAAAGAACGTCAAATCCATATCAACAGATTTAAGTCTAAAAGATGTTCGTGAAAAAACTATTCAAGAAGAATATTTATCAGAACCTTTAGGTGGATACAAAGAAGAGCAAGAATTTCAATACCCATGGATAACGGTAAAAAATGAGCAAGAATTAACCTTTTATAGGAAAATATTGGGAAAATCTATGTATAGTTCTCATGAGGGGATTAATACAAGAGGCGCTAATGGTGTTTACTGGTTGAAAATTTTAAATCAAAAAGGAAATCTTGTTCTAATAGAAAATCTTGCTGAAAGAAGTAAGAGGAAGGTAAAAAGAGTAAGAAAATGGGTTGAGAAAGATTTGGTATATCCTCTTGTTTTAACTTCGAATATTGATAAATGGTATTATAATTATAGCTATTACATAGTGATACCACATGATACCAATGGAAGATTGATTAATGAGAATTATTTGAAAATAAATTATCCCGAAACTTATAAGTATTTGTATGAATTTAAGAGCATTTTAGCTAATAGAAAACTTCATGGTAAAAAAATAAAAGAAAATAACTGGTATATACTTGAGGGTACCAATAGGGGAGTTTTTTATCCTTATAAAGTTGTAATTCCATGTATCGGAGAAAGAGAGCTTAGGGCTGTTGTTCTTGAAAGAGTTAAGGATAAATATTTAGGAGAAAAGCCGTTAATGATACAGGAAACATCAATCTATATTGGATTAAAAGATAGAGAAGAAGCTCATTATCTATGTGCTATTCTCAATTCAAAAACAATTCAAGAAATAATTTCTCAAATAATTATTAAGGGTGGAAAAAGAGCTATAGGTCCAGGTTCTTTATCTGTATTAAATATACCAAAGTTTGATAAGAATAAAAAGGAGCATATTAAACTTGCGAAACTTTCTATAGAAGCTCATGAAGCAAAAAGACAAAAACGTTTATCCTTTTTAAAGAAAATTGAAGATGAAATCAATGAGATCGTTAAAAGGATATTTTAGTACTTTAAAACTTACAACAATTCGTATCAAAGCTTTTCAAGCTCTTCCATAATTATGGTAAAATCTCTTGAACTAAGCTTATATCCTGTTTTCACCATACTTTTAAATACGTTAACAACTTTCTCCTTGTTAATGAAACCTTTTTTGAAAAGAAGCATAAGCAGGTAAACGTTTCCTCTAACTTCTATTCCCAAGATCCTTCCAACAACTCTTGCAGGTTTTTCATCTATTATAGCAATTCCGTTGAGCTTCTTTC
>JALTZH010000022.1 GCA_027051265.1 archaeon
CTTCCATCTATCCTGCTGGGGAGTTATCTCAAGTATATTAAAGTAATCACTTATCTCCCCTTCATCAGTTATATCATTGATTTTTTTTTCTATATTAAAAGTGTGTGTTTTATTAATATTGTCGTGTTTATTTTTATATAGATTTTTTCAAGATTTCAAGCTAACTCTTAACTATAAAGATATCGCACACACTTAATTATCCCATTAAATATTACTTTAGACTATTCGTTTATTTGAGGGATTGGAGTAACTTGATAATTACGAAAACATTTTTTAAATTTTAAAAATTTCATTGATATTATTGTAGGGAAAAACCCTTGCCTCAATGACGGGATTAAGCCCCGAGAGATCTTGAGCATCCTAAAGTGGGTGCCCTCAGTGGTGGGCACAACTGTCTCCTATGAAGCACCGATAATAAATGACGTGCTGAGGAGGAAGTCCATGCACCTATCCAAAATACTCAAAATCCACAAAATTTAGTGCACGGGCAACCACATATTTCTTCTCTATTTATAATGAACAAATATTATTTAATAATTTTAATATATTTTCACATGAATTCCTCATTTCATCTTTCTTAATCTTATTAAGTACTCTGTTATTCTTTAAAATTGTTCCATCCTGCTTTATAATTATATTTCCTTCATCTTTACTTATTCTTCCATGCATTAGCCTATTCCTAAGCTTTCTTACACTATCAAATACTCCAAAATCTTCACATGTCATCTTTAATCGTTCCGTTATTAATATGTAACGTGAGAGTTCATCTTCCGTATATTCATCTATTCTTTTTCTACCAAGACCAGTAATTAATTTATCTATATTTTCATATATTTTAATATTTATATCTCTTTTTAACAATTTTTTAGCTAGCAAATATATAATCCACTCTCTGCCAAAACCTATAACGTTTAAGTAATACTCTCTCTCAAACATTTTTTCAATGAGTTTGTTTATAACATTAACATAATCTTTTTCTTCAATAACATCTTTGAATTCTCTTTCAGATATTTTTAAAACGGCGTCAGCAACAGGTATCCATGGTTTTTCATCACATTTTTCCTTGTAATTCTTTAAGCATGTGTTGCATGTGTTATTTTCCAGATATTCTTGAGCTATTATCTCGTTCAAATTTCCTTCAATTTCTTTTATATTTTTTATTTTTTTAATTTCATTCTTACATACGATTACTTGATTTGAACGTATAACCCACAGCAAGTTCCCAACATTTTCGATAAATTTTCTCACACTATTAAAAACTTCCTTATACTTTTCTCCAAGAATTCGTCCCATATCTTTAACATATTTAATAGGTAATAGTCTTTCATCCAGATATTCCCACGCCTTTATACCAGAGATTATATTTATTAAAGCTTCTGCGGCATCTGTTATATCTTGAAACTTAACAACCTGACCTTGCTGAGGAGCACCGAGAATAGGTGCTGCAAAGAATTTATACTTCTTTCCTCTTGCTATACAATATATCGTCCCAGCTATTAAAAGAGCGTTAACAAGTATATTTGTTCCATGTGTTAGGTCAAAGTGTATTTCCTTAAATTCTTCCAATTTATTTCTTAAACAAATATATATACAGTTTAACATTAAATTAAAACTACACCTAAACGTCGTTACATTAATTCTTTCATATCTTCCATCTTTTCCTATTTTAAGTGGAACTTTAATAGGTCTAGCAATTCCTGGATGAGGTATAATGCAACACTCCATCTTATTTAATATCTCTCGTACATATTTATCATCACTCTCATTACATTTCTTTTCTAATATTTGTTTATATACATCAAACCAATCCTTTTGGAACAATGTATTTGGAATTATTACTATCAATTTGTCATACTTATAAATTTCGTGTAAGGCTGCAGGTGCTAGAAACGTATCCACAGATTTTCCTTCATGCTCGTATCGAACTTTAACGTATTGTGATGGATCTCCTCCACACCATACCAAAGCCTTCATGTCTTACACCCCAAGAGAAATGCATGATCCAAATCCAAATTCTTTAAATAATCCAACATTTTCATGATGCGTGCTTTGCTTCAATTTTATTATACTTCCGGGAGATATAAGGATATAATAAGGTTTAAGTCTATCGTTTTTTAAATCCCAGCCTAAGGATTGTGTATGCAATTCACCAGTTATAATTTCAAATCCATACCTATTTAATAATTCGTTTCTGAGCTGATTCATTATGGAAGAATAATCGGAGTAATCTTTGATTTCAACATCAACTATAGCATAGGACATTAAAACATGATAATTGCTGGGTTTTACCTTTTCCTCAATATATTTTAATAATCCACTCTTATCCGTAACCTCAATTTTTGAAATTCTTCCTTCGCCACCAAATCTTACAATTTTTCCATCAACATCTTTGATTTTATTTTTATCACACTTTTTGGCATCCAAACATATTCTATATCTACTTATATCCGAAGTATAAAATAGGACTTCCTGTGTATATAAATATCCCTCTCTAACATATTTTGCACCAATGTTTTTGACATCTCCCTTTTCAAGACAAATACCTATTTTATTTATGGCATGCAATTGGAATTGAGATTCCTTTGGAAAAATTATTCGCTTCCTCTTCCTATCAAAATATCTTTTTATCCTATTCTCAAAGTCTCCCTTTTCTTTGGATAATTCCTTTATAATATTACTTATTTTTGTATATAAATCTTCTATACGAATTAATCTCTCGTTCAAATTGACATATATCTTTGATTCTTTATTATTTTTAACTTTAAGATACGGCCCAAAGAATTCAAATTCTCCCAAATAATTCCTGAATACTTCTAAAACATTTTCACTATTGCTCCAATCAATATCGTTGTATGATTTTAGATTAAGAGCTGTTACAATTGTACCTAAAATTGTTGTGGGTAATGGTAATACGTAGGATTTTTGTACAGTAAAAGGCCCTCTAAATTCAGGTGATTTCAACGATGGTTTATTAAAAACAAGTCCCTCAAAAATTTCAAATTCAATGCCCACAGGCTCCACCTCTATATCTTAAAAATATTTTCATTACATCAAATACTTTAATTAATATATGTTCATCATCCATGAATAAATTCGTATTTAATAAATTATTGATTTTTGATAATACAAAGTCTATCTTATCCTTTTGAATGGTACCCTTTTCCAAGAGATATCTTATATAATCTTTAATTTGTTCCCTATCTCTAATCGTGTTAAGCATGTTTTTTAATTCATCCCTATAGTTATAAATTATTGAATATATTCTTGATGCATGAATTTCATCCAGAATTTCTTCAAAATCTATTAAAGGTGATTTGACATCGAAACAGTTATTACATCCCTCGAATGTAAATGGTATTATATGTTCTTCGTAACCTCTTGTATAAATTAATGATAATATATTCTTTCTTAGATTGTAATTTTCAAACATATATTCCTTTTCCTTTCCTATTTTCTCCCTTGTTCTACAAGTTTCTAGAACTGTGTAAAGAGGATCATAGATATGACATATTGCTAGGGAATATGTTCTACCTATATATCCAAGTCCTTGAATATAATAGTTATATATTTTATGGTAACCGTTATGCTTTCCTGAAAAAATCTTTCTTGTTTCGTTTAAAATGTCTATTGAAGATATTACTGGTGAGATTGCCATTAAATCATCTCCACCTGCATATATAACATATCCTCCAAGATCTTTAATTCTCTTAACTTCGAGCAACGATGATATCATAAGACTTCTCGATATAGCAACCTGATAGGAAATCGATATTGGAAATCTATAGCGTTTTTCCTCTTTGATTCCTAATCCTTCATCCTTATAATACGTCTTAATTAATGCTTTATCATTATTTATAATTGCACTAACCTTATCTAAGATATCTTTTTTATAAGAGGGCAATGTTCTTTCAAAGATTTCTTCGAATATTTTTGAATAAAGCTCTTTGGCATCCTTTGTTTTATACTTTGAGAATATAAGAGCATCTGATAAAAATCCTTGAACCATATTACCAATATTATCACCATCAGCTATTAACAATGCATAATATCTATGAATTCTCCCAGCTGAAACCAATTTACGTCTACATAATTCCGATATAAACTCTCTGTATAAGGTATCGACTTCCGGTAACTTCCTTTCAATATCTTCCCTTGATATATTTTGTTTCAATAATGAAATGATATATTCATCCTTTAATCTTTCTAATCCATAAATAAACAGTGCAAAAGGATATACATACCTTTTCTTAATGAATTTATCAATATCAATGTTTTTAAAACTAAGTCCCTTTCTTTTTAAGAATTCTTCAATTAATCTTTCCTTAAATACCTCCCGTGGATATTCTAATATTTTCGTAATTATTGTATAAAGACTATTAAACTCTTTTTCCAAAATAGATAATAATTTTTCACAATAATTTTCATCTCTTATCATTTTCTCTACGACTTCCCTTCTTATTTGTAAATCGGGCATATCTTCAATATCTGGAAAGATTAACTCATCTTCTTTCTTAAAGAGTTCTTTTAGTAATTCTTTATATGGTTCATAACTAAATAATCTTTTGAAGAAACAAATTGGACATAAGGTTTCACCAGGTTTAAACATTTTTCTCAATTTATCTCTTTCATTTCTTGGTAATTTTAATAAAACATCGTCCCAGTATTCTCTGTTAATCCTAATAATAGCAGGAAGCTCGCCGCAGTTACTACATAAAGTTTTATACCTATCAATCAATATTTTCTCGAAATCTTTAACCTCAAAGATATATGGTTTATACTTTATCATTGCATACTCTTTTCTGAATTCTTCCTCTATTTTATCAATTACTTCACACCAGAATCTAAAATGTGTTTGATATTGAATATTTTTTGATTCTATTTTGACTGTAACCTCCTCTTTAAATTGTTTTATAAAGTTCTTATCAATTTCAGCGATTGCAATCTTGGGTATAAATAATTTTTCGATAATTTTTCTAAACGACTCAACTATTTCTTCTATAGATTTTTCAGATAATATTATTTTAGCTCTCCTTCTTCTTTCCTCTTCGTTTAAATCTTTGTAATATTCCTTTATAAGTATATCTTCTATCTTTAATAATTTCTCTAGTATGATTTTTGCATAATCAATTATTTTAGAACATTTTAATATCTCATTTAACTTCTTCTTAAAGATTTCTCTGATAAAATTTCTCAACCTTTCCTTACTTTCTGTTTCCTCAAACTCTCGATCTGAAATTTTTGGTATAACAATGCTTGCAGCTCCTGGGATAATTGCATATTTATACCAATCTTTTTCCAATAAACCTAATTCCTTGTATGATTCCCATATTATCCTTCCTAATTCCTCAATACTTCCTCTTAATTCCTTTAAATCTAAATACTTTCTATATATCCAGAATGGATTTAATCTAAGTGTTGGTGTTATTACACAATCGGCCCCATATTTGTTTGCTATCTCTTCTAAAACAAGGTACATTAATATTGAGATTAACCACGACCCGATATATAAATCTCTGAATTTTCTACCTTTTTTTATAAAATCTTGAACACTAGGTATATCGATTATTACAAAATAACCTCCGTTATATAAAAGGTTTACTAAGGATGCTGTGGAATATACATGGTCTAATATATCAAATATTGGAACTCTAGTATCCTGTGGTAATGTTCTTAACTTTCGTATAATCTCAATTTCATACCATGTCCATAGTGTATTGAATATAATTTTACTTGACGGCAAATTTCTTATTTTTGATAAAATCTCTCCTAATATTTCATCGTACGTATTTTTTATATCATGCTTACACCTATTAATTTCCTCATAGTAAGAATTTTCAATCCATGTCTGAGAAAATATGTTAAAGAAAGAAATTTTATCTGTTCTATATTTTTTTGTAATCTTCCATACTGGTTCATTATCCTCGATGAAATTTAAACCAAATCTGTCTAAGGATGAAGAGATTCTGTCTGCAACTTTTACCACTTCTTTTTGATAATCATTTGGCACTATATCTAAATGCCTAAGCTTATCTAGCATGAATTTTTTATGATCAATGTTTTCAAATATTAAAAGTACCTTAGTTATTGGATCATGCAATAATGCATAAATTTTTGTCTTAAAGAATTCATCCATTATATGAGTCACCTCAAAACGTAAATATTTTCAACCTTAAATCTTCCATAACCATACGTTGTTTTTGCACCGATTCCATGTATTTGCAATGTCGATACTATGCATGAAATAATCTTTTCCTTAAATTTCTTCCAAATATTTTTTCTAACCAATATCAGAAATGTGAATGGAACATTATTGGAAATTGCTAAATATATTACTGGATTTGGTGATATATATTCACCGCTTTCGATAGGATTATCTCCAAAGAATTTATCTTCATCGTAATGCTTATTTATTATATCTAACG
>JALTZH010000023.1 GCA_027051265.1 archaeon
CATACCCTGGTTTCATTTTCATATTCGGATATGTTGTTATCACATGCATACCTGTTTCTGTCTGCCACCATGTATCAACGATTGGACATTTTTCCTTACCAATTACTTTATAAAACCAAAGCCAAACTTCTGGATTTATAGGCTCTCCAACTGTACCTAATAATCTTAGACTTGAAATATCATGTTTGTTTATAGGTTCTTCACCGAATTTCTTAAAGTATCTTAAAGCCGTTGGTGTTGTGTAGAATATCGTTACTTTATATCGTTCAATTAATTCCCACCATCTATCTACGTTTGGATAATCCGGAGCTCCCTCGTAAAATAGTATCGTTGCATTGTTGAGTAGAGGACCATATACTATATAACTATGTCCCGTTATCCATCCAGGATCAGCTGTACACCAATATATATCCTCGTCTTTAACATCTAATATCAACTTTGTCGTTGCGTAAACGCCAACCATATATCCTCCGTGAACATGTAAAACGCCCTTAGGTTTTCCTGTCGTTCCACTTGTGTAAAGTATGAAGAGAGGATCCTCTGAATCCATTATCTCTACTGGACATTCCTCATTCATATTTTTGATGAAATCTTCATAGTATATATCTCTATTCTTTTTCATTTCAACATCTATACCTAATCTCCTAACAACTATAACTTTTTCGATATTTAAATTTCTAATTGCATCATCAACTATCTCCTTTAGGTTTCTAATCTTTCCTCTGTAATAGTAACCATCTGCAGTTATAACAATTTTTGCATCGGCATCCAAAATTCTATCTCTTAAAGCTTGTGATGAAAAACCAGCATATACAACACTATGAATTGCACCAATTCTTGCAACGGCAAGCATAGAAATTATCTGTTCTGGAATTCTTGGAAGATATATTATGACACGAGCTCCTTTTTTAACGCCAAGTTTTTTCAACGCATTGGCTAGTTTGTTTACTTCCTTATATAATTCGAAATAACTGATCGTTTTTCTTTCATAGTTCTCACCTTCCCAATAAATTGCAACTTTGTTTTTTCTCCACGTATTTATGTATCGATCTAAGCAGTTATAAACTATATTGGTCTTACCTCCTATGAACCATTTATGGTATGGATAATTTATCTCGGAAACCTTTTCCCATTTTTTAAACCAATATAATTCGGAAGCTATTTGTTCCCAGAATTTTTCAGGATTTTCTTCAGCAGACTTTAAATCATACTTATATACGTTTAGGTTTTGAACAATTTTAGGATATATTTCCATAATATAATTATGATTAACTGGGAAGTTGAACCGTATGTTCATCAAAGAATCATGGAATTCGAAAAAATAATGAAAGAGGGTAAAACAAGATTTAACTTTAAACCCTTCTTAAATCTCGAGATTGAATCCGATATAGTTATGGAAATGGCCTTTTGTCTCGTTGTACCAAATGATAAAGCGATCAACGGCCTAAAATTCCAGAAGATATTAAAACCAGAAGATTTTACAGATATTAAAACTTTAAAAAAAAACTTAAGCTTTCAGGAATAAGATACTATGATAGAAAAGCATTATACATTTACGAAGTTATTAAAAATTTTAACAGAATCTCAACGATACTCTATAATGAAGATGCCTTACAAGTTAGAAAATTTCTTGTTAAGAATTATAAAGGTATTGGATATAAAGTTGCGAGTCACTTCTTAAGAAACGTTGGATATAAAGATATAGCAATAATAGATAGACATATACTAAGGTTTCTATACGAAAATAAATATATAAAATCAATCCCAAAAAATATTACTCATGAAATATATCTAAAGCTGGAAAATATTCTTAGAAAGATTGCAAGAGATTACGATATATCTCTTGCGGAACTTGATTTATACATATGGTATGATAGAACGGGGATGGTTTTGAAATGAAAGTGTATATATTTGAGTATGCTACATGTTTTAATATACGTGAATTTCTTTTAGAAGGAAAATTGATGCTTGAGACGCTTGTAGAAGATTTTAAGAAACTGGGTTTTGATGTATATTCCTCAATATATAAAAAAATTAAACTTAAACATGTCAAGAATATAGAGATAACAAATCTCAACGATTTATACAAGATTAGATCGTATGATTTCGAGTACTTAATATTTATAGCACCAAATCGTGAGCTTTTAGAAATTGCAAAAATGTTTAAGAACGATGATCATGTATTGCTATCCGATTATAAGAATTTGGAATTCGTTTTAGATAAGATTTACTTTTATCATAAGCTTAAAGACAAATTTAACGTTCCAGAGATAATCAAGAATGAAGAGAATCTATCGTATCCAATTGTTATAAAACATAGATATGGAACAGGTTGTGAGGATTTATTCTTTGTACGATCAAGAGAGGAATACTTAAAGATAAAGAAGCAAATAAATGAAGATTACATCCTTCAGGAATATGTGGATGGGGTTCCTGCATCCATTATTGTGTTTGCAGATGATAACAATGTTATACCAATATGCTTAAACTTGCAAATAATCTCATATAGTTTAAAACCAAAATATCTTGGAGGTATCGTTAATGTTGATCATAAACTCAAAGAAAAAATTTACGAAGAAGTAAAAAAACTGGTTCGTTTTCTGAAGTTAAAATTTTTAGTTGGAATTGATTTAGTAATAGGAAAAGATTCTTTTTATTTTATTGAAGTAAATCCGAGAATAACAACAAGTATGTGCTTCTTAAAATATATTTCAAATATTAATTTAGCAGAAGTTCTAATTCTCTCAAAAAATTCAAGGCTTGATAAGTTGTCGTTCAAAATTGAAGGAAAAATTTTCTTTCTAAAAATCTTTGATAGGTTTATAAAATTTCTTCTTTAGGTAATTTCTATCATATCTTCGGGAAAACCAGCTTCAACTAATAATTTTTTAACCCTTTCTCTATGATCACCTTGAAGTTCTATTCTGTTGTTTTTAACAGTTCCTCCACATGCTAGTGTAGATTTCAATCTTTTTACCAATTTGTTTACATCTATAGTTTTTAAATCAATTCCTTCTATTATTGTAACATACTTGTTGAACTTCCTCTTATCAAGATATACCTTGATCTTCTGCGTTTCTTTTGCAATTTCCTCACATACACACAAATCCTTAGGCAATCCACACTTAGGACAAGTTTCCATCTCTTAATCTACACCTCCCTAATTTTGTTTAGAGTTATATTCATATTTAATAATTAAATAGTTTTTCTTTTAACTTTCTTCACATATAAATTGGCTTCCATTGCAGCTACGGCAGCGTCGCCACATGCTACGATTACTTGAAATCCTCTACACGTACAATCACCTGCTGCAAATATTCCTTGAACATTTGTCCTCTGTTTAGAATCGACAACAATGCATCCTTTTTCATCTACTCTTATTCCTGATTTTTTAAAAACATCAACTATTGGTACAGATCCAAGAGCTATAAAGACGCCATTCACTTGAATAACCCTTGTTTCATTTCCAACTCTTATTTTTATACCTTTAACAACATTCTCTCCAAGAATTTCTTCAAGATAAGAATTCTCTATTATTTCAACATTCTCTAGTTTAATAAGCTTTTCCATATCGGAACTCGGCATCTCTATACTTCCGTTTGGTATAATATATACTTTACTTGCTATATTAGATAAGAACAAAGCTTCTTTAGCAGCTTCTTGTTTGTTTCCAATCACAGCAACGTTCTTATTCTTAAAAAAGAAACCATCACATGTTGCACAATACGAAACTCCTCTTCCTAAGAATTTATCCTCTCCTTTTATTTTAGCTTTCTTTTTTTCTGCTCCAGTTGTAATTATTATAGCATATGTCTCATATTCTTTGCCACTTCTAGTTATTACTTTTTTAATATCGTTACCTATTTTTAAATCAACAACCTCATCTGGATATGTTATATCGACATTAAACTTTTTTAAATGCTCCAACATTCTATTTGATAACTCTTGTCCGGAAATCTCTGGAAAGCCTGGATAATTATCTATTTCAGATATCAGGTTTAATTTTCCTCCTGGCATTCCTTTCTCTATAATCAATGTCTTCAATCCATATCTTGCACAAAAAATTCCCGCAGTAATTCCAGCCGGACCACAACCGATAATTATAACATCGTATCTTTCATCCATATATTATTTTTTCTTTTTCTCTTCGTAAAAATTTAAATTTACTTTAGTTAACTTTAATAATAATAACTATGAAATATCCAAAATTTATCGGTAAATTTCATGTGAGAAATTGTAGTTTTAAGAATATATTGAAAATGTTAACTAATCGTAATATCAAGGGAGCATTCGGATATAAATATGGAGGTGATGAAGTGGAAGACATAGAGAACATAAAGAAAAAAAAGTTTGAGGAACTTATGAAAAGAATTAAGGAAAGAGAATTAAAAGCAAAATATCCTTCAAAACCAATATATTCAGATGCCGATAACTTCTACGATATAATAAATAGATACGAATTTGTCATAGTTGACTTCTATGCTGATTGGTGTTATCCATGTCATATGTTATCTCCAATAATAGAGGATTTGGCAAAGGAATATGCAGGTAAGGTAGTTTTTGTTAAGGTTAATGTTGATGAAAATCAACCATTAGCTCTCAAATATAACATCATGGGCGTACCAACACTAGTATTCCTAAAAAACGGAAGAGAAATTGATAGAGTAGTAGGTTATGCACCAAAAGATTATTTAAAAATGAAAATTGAACGATATATCTATTAATTTATACTAATACTGTTTAATAATCATGATTGAGGTGTAAGAAGTATGGATGAACATAAATTTTCGCTTATAACTTTCTTAGATATAACGAAAGATACACAAATAGCAATATGGTGAGGTGATTTTAATGGCAGAGGTTAAACCGGATAAAACCATAGATGCAAGAGGCACATTCTGTCCCGGACCTTTAATGGAGCTCATTAAGGCTATAAAAGAAGAACCTGTAGGTGCAGTTATAGAAGTTCTCACCAGTGATAAAGGTTCTGTTAAAGATATACCAGCGTGGGTCAAAAAGTCTGGGCATGAACTTATAGGTGTTTTTGAAAAAGAGGGATACTGGAGTATTGTTGTGAAGAAAACCAAATAATTTTTTATTTTTTGGAGATGATTGCGTGAAGAGAGTAGTTATAGTAGGCGCGGGAGTAGGTGGTTGCATCACAGCTAATTTACTAGCTAAAAAGGCAGAGAATCTTGAGGAAGATATTGAAATAACTGTAATAAACGATAAAGATTACATATTTTATGAACCCGGTCTTTTATATCTAATATTTAATAAGATGCATGAAAAAGAACTTAAAAGACCATTAAACAGCATACTAAACCCAAAAATAAAACTTATTGTTGATGAAGCAACTAAGATTGATACAGAGAACAATACCGTTATAACAAAAAACGGTAAAATCGTAGAATATGACTATCTCGTTATAGCTACTGGAGCTAAAATCGTACCAGAAGAACTTCCTGGACTCAAAGAGGGAGGTGACTGGTTCTATACGCTTGAGGGAGCTAAGAGGCTTAGAGAAAAGCTTGCAAAAATAAAAAAAGGACGAATTGTTATAGGTGTTGCTGGAATTCCTCACAAATGTCCTGTAGCTCCAGTAGAATTTACTTTAATGCTTCACGATTATTTAAAAATTAGAGGAGTTAGAGACGATGTCGAAATATTTTATACATATCCAATACAACGTCTTCACAGCTTAGAAAAGGTTGCTGAACTTGCAAAGAAGCTCTATGATGAAAAAGGAATTAAATATGAAACTTTCTTCAATATAGCAGAAGTAGATGCGGAGAAAAAAAAGATAGTAACACTCGAAGGTAGCGAGATAAAATACGACATATTCATTGCAATACCACCTCACAAAGGTGTAGATTTAATATTCAACTCTGGCATAGGAGATAGCGGCGGATGGGTTAAAACGCACAGATACACGTTAAAGGTTGAAGGATTCGATAACATATACGCACTTGGTGATGCAACCAATCTACCAGTAAGTAAGGCAGGTTCTGTTGCACACTTTGAAGCAGAGGTTGTTGTAGAAAACATAATTGGTGATATAGAGGGCTTTGGTATAGTTAAAAATTATAACGGTGAGACCTTTTGTTTTATAGAAACAGGATTTAACGAAGCAACATACATAAAATTTGACTTCAATAACCCACCAGTACCTGTAAAGCCATCAAAGCTTATACATTATACAAAGATAGCTTATAACAAACTCTTCTGGCTTACAGTAAGAGGTGTAATGTAATGCCTGAAGAATTATTAAAAAAAGTTGAAAAAAAGAGTTTAGAAGAGCTTATATTTAGGATAGATATAATTGCAGATCTTGCAAATGAATTGAAACTAATGCTTGA
>JALTZH010000024.1 GCA_027051265.1 archaeon
ACCCTATATTAGCAAGGACGACGACAATTTTTACATCATAGACAATCCAATAGTTAAAGATAAGGTCTTCAAGCTTCCAATGATAAGAGCATCAACATGGAAAGGCGTTTTAAGATATGCGGCAATTAAAGTTTTTGAAGAGAAATTTAATAGGAATAATTGGAAGGAATTGAGATTGAGGATTTATAAACTATTTGGAAATGAAAAAGGAATAGATGATAAAGAAAGTAAGTATTTGGATAAATTCGTTGCCAAAAAAATTTATAACGATAAAGATAAAGCAAAAGATATTAAGGAAGAGTTTAAGAATTATATAAAACAACAAATAGGAAGTTTATACTTTAAAGGAAGATTATTCTTCTATACAACCTTTTTTGATAGAATCTCTTTGGATGTCATAACTCCCTTAAGTAGAGAAACAAAGACACCTGTAAGAGGACCTATATATTTTGAGATTGTTCCAGAAGAAACAACAGGCATTTTAAGAATTTTCTATTACCCATTCGATTTAGTAGCTAAGGGAGAGTTCGATAAGATTGAAAAAGAGATGAAAGAAGATATGAAATTTTTAACTAAAGCTATATACACGGCCCTTTATGAAATCGGATTCTCAGCTAAGAAAACGAGCGGTTATGGAACAGCTGAAATTGTTGAGGTAAGTGTTACGTGTGGTGCTAAATTAAAAGAGTATGAAAACTGGATAAGGAAGCTTTTTGAAAATAAAGGTGAAAACAATGACCGATAAAATTGTCAAAATACTCAAGGAGTTCAAGAGTGAGCTATCGAAAATATTGGGCAGTAAGTTAATAGATATTATTCTATTTGGATCTTATGCAAGGGGGGATTTTACACAAGAATCCGATGTTGATGTTCTAATAATCGTGAAAGAAAAGCCAACAATCGAGGAAGAAAATGAAATTTCAAGGTTATGCTTAAAATTCATTCTCAAATATGGATTCGTTATATCAGCAATAACATATCCAAGAGAATTCTTCAACTCGAACTCTTCATTTGCAGATGAGGTTAAAAAGATAGGTGTGAAAATATGAGCAAGCAGGAAGAAATATCCAAGTTAATAGAAAAGGCTGAAAGAAGCTTAGAAGCTGCAAAGGTTTTGTTCGAAAGAGGTGATTACGATTTTGCAGTCTCAAGAGCATATTATGCCATGTTTTATTGTGCTAAAGCCATGTTACTTACAAAGAGAATTACGACGAGGAAACACTCTTCAACAATATCGCTTTTCATTGAGAAGTTTGTTAAATCCGGAGAATTTTCGGAAGAATTAGCTTCATATTTAATAGATGCGTATAGAAAAAGACAAATCGGAGATTATGATGTTTTTATTATTCCTACGAGAAGTGAAGCTAAGGATTTAATAAATAAGGCAGAGGTTTTCATTAAGGAAGTTAGGAATTATCTTAAGGAGCGTGGTTTTTATGGATAAGCTTGATGTTTTGATAAATAACAGAGATAAAATTTTATTGGCTGAAATTGGAGCTTTAATACATGATTTGGGAAAGTTGCATAAAAAATTCATAGAACAACATGCCAAAGATTTTATTGGTGAGAGAGATTATGATCATGGAAAAATTTTAGACGAAGATTCAAAGAGAGAAGATGAATTGGGAAGATTAGCCAGAAGATTAAAAGATATTCTTGAGAATTATAAGCTAGAAAGTGTTCATCCGGATAAGGAGGTTAACTTGCATAGTATAATTAAAAACCATCATCTAGGAGATAATAGAGATATAAGTCAATCCATATTTTTAAAGTTTATCATAGCAGCTGATCGTTTCGATGCTGAAGAAGATAGGGGAAGAGCAAAGGATAAGCAATCTTTATGTGCAACTTTTAAATCGACGGCATTCGGATATGAGAATGAAATAGATTTAGGAGAATTTGAAGAATTAAGAAAAAGGGTTTACAAGAAATTAATAAATATTTTGAATACCTGTAATTTTGAAGAAATAATAGGAAGAAGAAAGAAGCTATTAGAAACTTTAAGAACATGCTTTTCAAAGGCATTAGGTGAAACTCAAAGATCTGCAAACGATGTCACTCTTTGGGATCATTCCTACATGACCGCAAGCATTATGAAAGCTTTAGTAGCATATAGAATTCTTGATCCTAAATTTGAGGTGGAATCGAGGAAAGAGATAGAGGAAAAGAAACCATTTCAGATTTTTGCAATCGGCTGGAATTTCTTCGAATTTATTAAACAATCCCATAAAATACCGGACATTGTTGGTAGAATTAAGATTTTAGAAGAAGAAATAAAAAGTAAGATTAAAAAAATCGTTGAGGAAAAATATGCTTTGGGTAATTCGATATACGAGGATGATTTTGGAATATACTTCTTGATTCCTTCAATTTTAGATGAAAATGACCTTGAATCTGTGAAAAAGGATATTTTTGAAATCTTTAACGAAGAGTTAGGTGGAATATTGATACCAGCTTTTCATATCGAGAAATGGGAGCAAGATGAAAAATTTAGAATTGGTAAATTGCTAACTAAAGCGATAAAAAATTTGAAAGAAAAAGTCACGAGTTATGAAATTGAGCTGATAGAAATTCCCAAATGGATTAATACGTGGAGAAGCGGCAGAAATATTACTTTACCAAAGGATAAACTAATTTGCAACGTATGTGGAAAGGGTTTCTATTGTAGAGATGATGATGAAAAGATATGTAAAACTTGTAAAGACATTAGAAAGAAAGGAAGAGAACATAAGTTACCACAAACGGTATTCATCGATGAAATCGCTTGGAATCCGGAAAAGAAAAGATACGAAAACGTTTGCCTATTAATTGCCAGGTTTGATTTAGATGAATGGTTGAATGGAAAGTATATAAGAAGCTTATTCATTAGGAATCCAGAAAAATTTTATAATGATTTAAATTGGAAGGAAGGTAAGAATATATCAGGGTTAGCAGGTATTTTAGGTAGAGCACTTAGAAATAAAATAAGAAGTAACCAATGGGATAAAGAGGCAAAGGAAAATGTACATAGAGAGGTTAAATCATTTTTATATAATAAAATAATTATAGCCAAAGGAGAAACCATTGAAAAATCAATTCAAAAAATAATTAGTATAATAGATCAAGAAATAAGTATAGGTAGAAGTCTAAAAGATATTATAGATAGAGAGAGTGAAGATTGTTTTATTACGAAACATTGTATTAATTTTAAATATTTGGATAGTCTTATAATTCTAAAACCACCATCTCCCTCTCGTTTAATGCGTATTTGGAACAATACGAAAGAATTCTTCGAGAACATTTCAAAACAAATTTGTTTAATTACTCCAGAAGTTCATGAATGCAAAATAATTTTAGAAGGTAGTATTGGTAATTTAATTCCGAATATGGCTTATACTATTGAGATAAACGGAAAGGAAGTAGGTGAAGTGATATCGTTAAAAAAGGAGAGTGATGAATTATTTATTGTAACGCCACATACAAATGATTTTCTTTTAGAAAATGTAAACAAGATTAAAAATAAAAAAATAATATTAAAACATCCGGATAGTAGGAGAGTTATAGCCAAGAGTAAAATAAAAGATATAAAAGAAAATGGAAGAATTGTGAGAGCATATCGTATCATATCTATTTCTCCTATAATGTTTATAGCCATAATTCCAGCCAATTTATCACTGAATATCGTAAAAATGATAAAAGAAGAGTATGAAAAATGTTTCGGAAAAGTTTTCGGAAAACTTCCACTTCATATCGGATTGATATTCTTCAAGAGAATGATGCCAATATTTACCGTTCTTGATTCTGCTAATAGGATGATTAACGAGTTCGAAAATCAAAAGGGTGAAATACGATTAAGTGCATCATCAATTAAAGATGATGCTGATTGTAGAATTATAAAATTAACCAGATACTTATTCAAGACAGATAAGGGAGAGGAATATAAGACTGAGTACGAAATTAGAATACCTTATAAACTTGGAGATAAGAAAATCGATCAATATCATTCTTATTTAATTGTGGAGAGCGATAATGATATAATTGAAATGAGAATTGATGATGAAGTTATTGTTCAAAAACATCCCTTAAAGATTAAGGAAGGAGATGTGGTTAAAGTTAAGGAATATTGCTTCGACTTTGAATTCCTCGATTCGAATATAAGAAGATTCGATATTGGTAAAAATAGGAGGTACTGGATATTTACGCAATCCAAAAATAAGCCGAGACCTTATCTACTTTGGGATATAGATAATTTTGAAAGGTTAAGGAAGCTTATCAAAAAATTAAGATTAACACCTACACAGATAATGAATTTATATGAGATGCTCATATCAAAGCTCGAAGAATGGAATATACGAGGACCTCCTCTTGAATTATTATACGAGAGCGATGAAAAGAAGAAACAAAAGGGTAAAACCTTTGAAAAACTGGTTGAAAATGCGATATTGGATATTCCGTTGAGGTTGGAAATTATTGATGGAGAATCTTCCGAAGGAAAGATATCGAAGAAAGATTTCGAATTTTTAAAGTATTCGATAATGAGCGGATTATTCTTCGATTTTGTGGATTTATGGCATAACATTTTGAAGAAGGAATTTGGAGGTGATGAAGATGTTGGAAGATAATGGGATTTATAAATTGAAGAGATATTTTGCATTAGCTTTAGATCCGATACATGTTGGAACAGGTGGATATAGAATTGGTAGAGTTGATAATACAATAGTAAGGGAACCGGCTACCGGAGTTCCAAAAATTCCTGGAACAACAATTGAGGGTTGTTGTAGAAGCTATGCTTATCTAAAATCAAAAGAGGATGGAAGAAATATCAATACCTATTGTGCTAAAGGAAAGCCTAAAAGTGAAACCGAGCAGCCATGCGGATCGTGTGAAATTTGTATAACCTTTGGATATGCAAGGAAGGATAAATCCATGCAAGCATTGGCTCTATTTTCTGATGCAAGAATTCTCTTCTTCCCTGTTGCAACGATGATTGGCCCTGTTTGGATTACTTGCCCAATGGTCTTAAAGGATGCTGGAGTTAAATTAAATAACGATGAAAACAAATTAGAAAAATTAGAGGGAGGATTTTTAAAAGCAAATGATTTAACACTACCAATGGATGATGATAAAAAAGTATATTTAAATTTTGGATGGTTATTACTTAAAGGTAAGGACGAAAATATAAATCCTATGCAATGGAAATATAAAGAAAACAGAGAATACAAATCCTTAAGTGACATTATCCCTAAAGATATATTAAATAAAATCATCATAGTTCCGGATGAATTGTTTTCAACAATCGTGAATTCAAATCTTGAAGTAAGAACTTCGATAGCAATTGATCCCGAAACTGGTACTGTTGAAGAGAGGGCTTTATTCACTTATGAAGCAATTCCAAGAGGAACTGTGTTTTGGTTTGATGTTATATATCAAAACCCCAAGAATTTTCAATTAAATGAATGGAATACAGAATTAATTATAAAAACTGTTGAAGATGGTCTTAAGTTGTTTGAATTTCTGGGAGTTGGAGGAATGGGTTCGAGAGGTTTTGGAAGGTTAAAGGTAATTGGAGAATTTTTACCATTTGATAAATATTTAGAGGCCCTTGAAAAAAGATTGGAAATCTTACGTAAGAAACATAAGAATGATAAGATACAAGCAATTTGTAATTATCTGAAAAATATAAAATCAGAATATACAAATTGGATTGAAAAGATAGAAGAAATAATAAATAAATTTTGTAGGTGATTGATAATGGAAATTAACTTGGATAATATTGCTGCTGAAATCGGTTTCAAATTGGCTGAAGTAAATAAAGATAATGCAAAGGATTTTGAAAGAATTATCACAAAAGCCCTTGGAATATTGGTTGAAGATGGTTTACTAGCATATGCAATATGGTTGGAAAGCGAGGATGAAGAAAAAATAATAGACGAAATAATAAATAAGAGTTATGATTTGCTAAAAGACAAGATGGGATTAATTAAGAATGATTATAATGGTAAGGATAAATTGAGAAAAGCCATTTTATACGAAATTTCTCGAGATATTCGAAAAACTCTTCTTGCAAGGCAGCTTCTCGAAAGAATGCTAACCTATGCAAAATACAGAGCAAAAGCAATCGTTAAACAGTCCCAGAAGTAATTATGTCCTGGAAATGCTTTAAAATCGTATTTAAAGCGGAAGCTCCTATTCATATAGGTTATAAGCAGATAGGAATATTGAAAACAACGAGATATTATATAACCGGCAGAGCAATTTGGGGAGCAGTAACGGCGAATTTGACAAGAGTTTTATATGATCAATCGGAAAGTGATAGGTATAACGATGTGGGTAAATTCGTCAAAAATAACATAAGAACAACATACTTTTATCCAG
>JALTZH010000025.1 GCA_027051265.1 archaeon
TCTGGAACAAAAGCTCTTTGGAAAAGGTTTTGCCTTTGTTAAATCTTTCGGATATCTCTGTTGAGGATTTGACAACAGAAAACCCTGTGAAATTAGACGAATTCGAAAACTATCTTTTTCTTGTTTATATATTTATATATCTCGTGAGTTCTCGATTCTCAAAGTTAAGAATAATGTAGTCCAAGAGAATTTAAGCTATATCTGTAGTATTGAAAGGTAGTATTGAAAGGGATTCAATGTAATTTATATCTTAATATAGCACATATTCCTCCAAATTTTTCAACCTTTTTATTTACATCTTTACTTGAAATTATATATATTTTTGATCTCATATCTCTTGCTAGTTTGAAAAAATTTTGAGGAAGTTCTTTAATGATACTTGGTGATAATAGAATTTTATCAACAGCACCATGCATTAACGCATTAACAACATCGTTTACTCCATAGGTTGCCAAGCCATCTTTTGCCAATTCTTCCAAAAATTTTTCAAATATATAATTTTCTTGAACAAATCTATTTCTTTGTAAAATTTTATTTGTTATACCCCTCTTCAAAACTTCATAAATACCAGATCTTGATCCCGTTGAAACTGTTTCAATTATAAACTTATCGGCAAGTTCTTCATAATTTTCTGAAACATACTTACTAAAGATATCTTTAAAGAAACCTGGACCACATATTATAACGTTCTCAATGTTATATCTTTGCATCAAATCTTTTATCTTTCTTATTATTTCACCAAAGTATTCTTTTAAACTTAATTCGTACGCTTTGTTATCTTTACCTGATTTTCTATTGTATATTGAAGCTAAAAATTTCAAACCATTCTTTTTCAACATCGCCACTTCACACTCATCTTCTTCTATACAAACAATCAATGCTTCCGGTGATTCTGAAATTAAAATTGCTTCCTTTAATCTTTCAATCTCCCATTCACTCCATTCCTTTTTTATAATTAATTCATATCCCAATTTTACTTCGATAGTGTGATAGGAACCATATGTTATCAAGTTTTCAGGACCTTCTATTATTTTGCCCAATACTCTTAACGTTCCATATTGCGTTATTTCCGTTTTTTCAACCTCGATTCCTAAAAACATTGGAACCCTTTCTGTTCTTGTTTCTTTTTTAATGACACGTGATGTTTTTCCATATACTTTATCACCTTGCTTTAATATATCTTTTAAGGCTAATAAATCTTCAGGGATTTCAACTTTTACTCTAATTTCATCCTTCTTTATAACAAATACCTTCATGATTTAATCCCTTACTTTTCCAACATTTTCTAACGGTTGCTTTCACGTTACTTCTTTCTTCAAATTCTGCTGTAATTTCAACATATTTTGGTTTAATAATCCTAATCAGGTCATTTAATATTATGTTCACAACTTCCTCGTGATATAATTCCTTATCTTCAAATTTTTTAAAATATCTTTTCAACGATTCGTATTCTAAAAGTTTTTCGTTTGGAATATATCTAATCCTTAACTTAGCAACGTCTCGTTTTTTCGTAATAGGACATATACATGTGAAATCTCTGTAGGTTAATTCTATTTCAACTTCACCGTAATTATTTGGAATTGTTTTTAAATCTTTTAATTTTATATTCTTTAAAACATCTATTAATTCTGATTCATTCTTTACTATATAATTAGAAAAATATATTGGCCATGGGGATTTAACCTTATCTTTACATAAAGCAATTACATACTTACCAGTTAGATATGAAAATATTGTCTCTGCCATTGCACCAAAGCTTGGTTTAGTAACTAAGAATATTACGACGTCAGCTTCTGATACATATTTCAAATCGTTCTTAATTATTTTCTCACATAATTCTTTTTTGTCTCGGAAATCTTCAACATAACTATAATCCAGGTTCTTAAATTGATCAATAACTTCAAATCCTTTTTCTTTTAAAAATCTTTGTATAGATATTATTTCCTTTATGTCACCATATCCTACAGCACCTAATACGATGACCTTCATATAATTATTTCTTTCTAATATTAAACTTATAGATCACTTTAAATAAATCTATTATTGTTCTAGCGGCATCACTTGGTTCTTGAACACCTGCTCTAACTTCTCTTGTAATTCTTTGTATCGTATAGTATAAGAATTGAGGATTCCTCTTTAAGCATTCGAGATGCATCACACATCCGTAGGGATAGCGGTTTAAATTTAAAGGCTTAACGATTTCTTTGATTTCTCTCTTTGTTAAACAAAAGCACGCTGGAAGATTAAGTCTAACTAAATCTTTACTCAGATAAGCTATAGCTTGACTTCCAGTTGATATATTATCACCGAATATGACAATATGTACTCGATTCTTCTTACAGTATTCTAAGATTTTGTTTTTTATTTGTTTACTGCATTTCGTACATGGATGATATTTTCCTTTTAATGCTTCTTCATATACTTCTCTGAGATTCTCCTTCAAGAACAAATGTTTAACACCAGTATACTTAATTACTCGTTGAACGTTATCTCTCATGAATTTTGTAAGTATAAATTCACCGGGATCTACTGTTACTGCTGTTACGTTTAAGCCTAATTTTTTAGCAAGTATTGTTGAACAACTCGAATCAACTCCTCCAGATAAAGCAACAACAGCTCTATATTCATTTTTTAACGGTATTATTTCATTTGTTCTCAAGTATTGTTGCAATACGTTTTTAAATTCCTCCAAGAATGATCTTATTTCCGAGTTGAAAAGGTATTTCTTTTCATCTATTGCTCTAATTGTTTGTTTTATTCTGAGCTTTTTCAGTAAAAGATCGTTATAAGATAGAATTCTAATTTTGTTTACGTTCAAATCTTTTAGATTTTTTTTAAGTTTACCAACCAAATATCCTTTACCAATTATCAAGGATTTATCCGTCCTATCATATCCTATAATTGTCAACGTTCTATCATCCAAGATTACATCTCTAATTAGAGGTATATCAAAAGAACCCCAAAATTCTTTTTGTATTTTTATAATTTCGTTGAGTATTTTTTCCTTCATGATTTATTTCCTCCTTTTAACTTCTGGTTCAAATTTTAAATCTTTAATTTCTTCATAACAGTTCCCAATTCCACATGTATTTCCAATTCCAACGATTAGGACGTTACCATCAGATCTTCTAATCGAATCCTTAATCTTCTGAATAACTTTATCCGAAGCTTTTGCTATCTTTTCATTCATAGGCTCTATCGCTTCCTCAGGTGACATCTTTATAATTATGGCTTCAAGTGGAATATTTAGTTCCATACAAACTTGTTCAATCTTAGCTTTTTCAGGACCAGGATCTCCTATAGCTGCACCGATACCTTCAGAAACTTTTCCGGTTTCTTCACCTTCTAGTTTTGCAGCGGCATCTATTGTGATGACTTTCGACAACTTAACAATCTTTGCGAGATTCTTTACACCCTCGCCCGGTTTTCCAACAGTAGCCCCTGGTCCGAGAGCTTTCATAAGAAAGATTCGTTTACCATCAATAATCTCTTCTGCATATATACAATCTTTAGCAATTCGTTTTATTTTACCTTTATCTTTTATAAGTTTTGCAACAACATATGGTCCAATACCATCTCCTATAGGTTTACACGAAGCTATTGCTTCAATTCCTTTCATAAGACTCTCTATAAATCTTCGTAATATTGGAATAAACATCTGTAGAACCATTGCTAATTGTAAGCTTCCTGTTTTTCTTAATAAACCTATGTAATGTCTTATCTGTTTATTTAAGGTATGAAGAGAAATAGCTCCCTTTAACAAACTTATTGCATTTGCTTTCCATATTTCATCAATTTTAGGAGCAATAGAATCAATAAAAGTTTCTATCCTTTCTTCAGATTTATCTATAAGAAATTCTAACTTTTTTAATATACCATACGGATCTAGACTTACGGGGGGAATTACAAAGAAATCTATAAAATCTTCTATCTTTTCTCTATCTTTATAACTACCAGAACCTTTTTCTATACATACTCTGCATAGGAGATCTATTGTTCTTTTAGTATATCCATCCAATCGTCTCGATAGCGATTCCAAATCAGCAAGAACTTTGTAAAACTGTAATCTCCAGAGTAAGAATAACAATACCGTAAATAGGAAGAACCATAATATTACAGATAGTGGGTCGAATTGTTGAAATACCATAAATAATAATAAAATTTATTAAGCGAAACCCTGCCAATTTTGTATATTTCAGTAATTCTTAACTTTTAATATTTAATTGTTTGTACTTTTTCTCACTTTGTTTATATACTTCTCGTGAGTTCCCAATCCATAGGATCTGGGGTGATATTGATCCTAGAGAGTTTAAGCTATACTTGTAATATTATAAAGGTAGTATTGAAAGATAGTAGTATTGAAGGTTAATTTTTTCTTGATAACTTTTATTAAAATATTTTTATGGTAAGTAAAGTTCTAGAAGAATTAATTAAAGAATTAAAGAGAAAGAGTTTTGAGCATAGAGCAAAAATATGGAAAGATATTGCTGAAAGATTAGAAACTCCAAGAAAGAATAGAGCGGAAGTAAATGTTGGAAAAATTGCAAGATACACAAAACCAAACGATATGGTAATAGTTCCCGGTAAAGTTTTAGGTGGTGGAGAAATAAATCATCCCGTTATTGTTGCGGCGTTATCTTTTTCTAAAAAAGCTAAATATAAAATAGAGAAAGCTGGTGGTAAATGTTTAAAAATACTCGAATTAGTTGAATTGAATCCAAAAGGATCAAACGTTAAGATAATGAGGTGATAACTTATGGTTAAGATTATAGATGCAACAGGGTTAATTGTTGGTAGATTAGCAAGTTATGTTGCGAAAGAATTACTCCTAGGTGAACGTATCATAATTGTTAACGCAGAAAAAGCAGTAATTTCTGGAAGAAGAAGATACTTAATAGATGAATATAAGTATATAAAATTTGAAAGAAAGTCAGTTATTAATCCACATAGGTTTGGTCCAAAATATCCAAGTAGACCTGATGGAATTATTAAAAGAGCAATAAGAGGAATGTTACCAAGAAAACAAGCAAAAGGTAGAAATGCTTTAAAAAGGTTACGTGTCTATATAGGAGTTCCAAGAGAGTTAAAAAACAAAGAAAACGAGTTCATAACAATTCCTGATGCTCATGTTTCAAAGTTAAAAATTCCTAAATTTATAACGTTGTTAGAATTATCTAGAGAATTGGGTGCAAAATTATGAAGGATGAGAAAAAAATTGTTATATCAACAGGTAGAAAAAAATGTGCTAGAGCTAGAGCTGTAATTAGAGACGGTATCGGAAGAATTAGAATAAATAAAATACCAGTAGAATTATGGCAACCAGAGATGGCGAGGTTGAAAATATTGGAATTAATTACTCTAACAAAAGACTATATAAACAAAGTTGATATAGATGTTAAAGTTGAAGGCGGCGGATTCATGGGTCAAACCGTTGCCGCAATGATGGCAATAGCTAGAGGATTGGTACAATACTTTAACGATTCAAATTTAAAAGATCTCATAGCTTCTTATGATAAAATGCTTTTAAAAGGTGATCCAAGATTTGTAGAACCTAAGAAATTCGGTGGTAGAGGAGCAAGAGCAAGATGGCAAACTTCTTATAGATAGAGGTTTAAAAATGATAATTCCTATACGCTGCTTTAGTTGTGGTGCAGTTATAGCTGATAAATATGAGGAATATAAAAGAAGAGTTAAAAACGGTGAACATCCAGCAAAAGTCTTAGATGATCTAGGGATTAAAAGATATTGCTGTAGACGAATGTTTTTATCTCAAGCTGATTATCTTGACGAAATAATTGAAATTGAAGAATACAAGGGGCCGTAGGGTAGCCTGGTGATCCTGCCGGCTTGGGGTGCCGGTGACCCAGGTTCAAATCCTGGCGGCCCCATATTGAGTTGGGTGTAATTATGGCTGAGAAGTATACAAAATATGAAATTGCTAGAATAATTGGTGCTCGTGCTTTACAAATAGCTATGGGAGCTCCTCCACTCATAAAAATTTCCGATAATGTTATAGATCCTATTGATATAGCAATGAAAGAGTTTGAAAAAGGTGTTATTCCAATAACTGTGAGAAGAAGGCTACCTCCTAAAAAAGAGGTGATCGTATAAATGGAATCAATAATAACAGACATGAAAGCGAGAATAGTTCTAGACAGTAGAGGAAACGAAACAATAGAAGTTGAAGTATATACGAGAAAAGGTTATGGTATCTTCTCATCTCCAAGTGGTGCAAGTAAGGGAAAATTCGAGGCAATTTCTTATCCAGATAACAATATTTATAAATCATTGGAAGAATTCAAGAAGCTAAAAGATAAGATAATTGGAC
>JALTZH010000026.1 GCA_027051265.1 archaeon
AAACAACAAAGGAGATTTTAAATCGCGACAAAAGTATTAAACTCATAGCTAGCTTTTCTCCGGATAAATTTAAAGATATTAAAGTTTTAGATTTGGAAAAGGATTTGAATGTGATATTAAACTTTATCTTAAATGATATTGAATCGTGATGAATTGAAAAAAAGATTAAAAGAAGAAAATATCGTTGAAAATGTCCCAGAGAATAGTATTCAACCCGCCGGTATTGATTTAAGAATTGATAAAATTTACAGGATAATAAAATCGGGAAAGTTACTGAAAGATAAAAAAATTAAACCTGAAATCAAAGAGGAAATCTCCGAAACGTATAAAGTTTCTCCAAGAGAATATTGTTTATGTAGTACCGTTGAAAAAATCAACATGCCTAAAGATTTAGTTGGAATAATATTACCAAGATCTACTCTCTTTAGGATAGGTTTAAGTCTTAGAACAGCGGTTGTTGATCCAGGTTATAAAGGAATACTTATATTGGGACTAAAAAACGAAACAAATCATGCTATAGAAATTGAAAGATATTCTAGAATTTGCCAGATAATATTTTTAAGAACGAAAAGAACAGATGGTTATAGTGGTAATTATCAAGGAGGTAAAATCATCTAATCGTTTTATAAGATTGTTCAAACTCTAAAATTTTCAACTTATCGTAACAATCTTTTCCACGGAATCCACCTATACCACTTTTTGAAATAATTCTATGACATGGAAATATAAGTTCGAATTTATTTCTAGAAAGTAACTTACCTACAAATCTAGGATTCATGTTAAATTTTTTCGATAAAAACCCATATGTTATAACTTCACCAAATTTTATTTGTGTTAGGTATAACCAAAAATTCCAATATTTTTTATAACAATAATCTAATTGTAATAGTTTTAGAATATTGTTCAAACCTTTGTTATAAAGATATACATCAATTATGTTTTTAAGGAGGTTATCCGATTTAATATATTGTACGTGACTTTGCTTTGTTGCATTTAATAATCTTAAAAGCTTATCATCATCTTCAAACGTAAAAGCAATTCTTGTAATTTTATTACCTTCAACTTTAACTCCAATAAGAAATTTCCACTCATAAATTTTTAGAAGAAATTTCATTTAAAATTTTATTATTACATTTTTATCCTTGATTCCAATAATCTCCAAGTATTCTTTAATACCTGATGTTTTAACCTTTTTCATAAGTACTTCTTCTATTTGAAAGACACCTGCCGTACTTTGCATATAAATTCTAATTTGTATAAATTTTTTATATCGATTTAATTCCTCTATCTCAACTTTTTTTATGGCTAATGCTGATAATGCATGGATATCAACTTTTCCTGTCTTGTATGGAATTCTAGCTCTACCTTCTGCCATATCTAAGCCATCTGCCACCTTTGCTATACCAGCTTCTAATGTTAAACATGGTATGTTTTCATCATGTGAAAATATACCGTGCAATATCTCTATTTTCAAAGCTCTTCTCGTATGTCCTTTGTATACTTTTGATAAAATCTTATCCAACAATCGATTTGCAAGAATGACGCCATGAAAATGGTGATCGACACGATGTACAGCGTTTCCAATATCGTGGAGATATGCTGCACAAAGAGTTACAACTTTGGAATCCTCAATATCTCCTTCTCTATCTTTAATTATAGACGGTTGAACATATTTTGATAGAATTTCATGTAACTCCAATGCAGCTCCTGAAACTATTCTAGAATGAACAACACCATGATCGTTGTACTTCAATCTAGTTACAGCCATTAGATTTGCAAGTTTTAAATAAGACTGAACAGCTTTGTTTTTTTCTAATTCCTCATAGATTATTCTAACTTTATCATATTTGTTAAGAAATTTGTTTATAAGTTCTTGATTGACAACAGAGCTCATTTGATGATCTCACGATATATATTTTCAAGATTTTTCTTAAATTCTTCTATCACAGGAGGATATTCAAACTTAATATTATCCTTAGAAAATCTTGGGAGAATATGGACATGAAGATGATTTATTTCCTGTCCTGCGACTTTGCCACAGTTAACAACAATGTTATAACCTTCCATTTTTATTTTTTTCTTTAGCAAATCTATGGTGTTTTTAACTGAAACAAACAAATTAGAAACTATTGAGATGTTTGCATCGTCTAATCTTTCCACATGAGCCTTAGGTATAACTAACGTATGCGCTTTAGCTCTGGGATTTATATCAAGAATTGCAATACAGTTTTCATCCTCATATATTTTATACGAGGGAATTTCTCCTTTAATTATTTTACAAAAGATACAACTCATATCATAAGAAAAAAGTTTCATTGTTAAATTATAATTTAAGTTCTTGATTTAAAACAGAGAGAAATTTTACCGTTGCAATTATCTCATTTATATCAACGTGTTCATCTTTAGTATGAGCTATTTTTAAGTCACCAGGTCCAAAAATTGCAACCGAAGAATTTGAATACATAAAGAAGTTGGATGCATCGGTCCAACTTTTGTAACCAATAATTTTTGGTTCTGCATTTAATGACTTCTTATATATTTTTTTAAGAAATGATATAAATTTTCCATCCTTTGTCTCAAAAGGATATGAGATATCAATTAGTTTGTATTCAATATTATGTTTAATGAACAGGTCTTCTAATAGTATTTTCACCCTTTCTATATCTTGATTTGGTAAAATTCTGAAATCGATTACTAATCTACAAGTATCTGGAACGATTAATTCATAACTTCCACCCTGTATATATTCTATTAGAAAATTTGAATACCCTATGAGTGGATGATATTCTCTAAAAACTGTTATGTTTTTTAAAAGATTGATAAATTCAAAAGCCTTCTCGATAGCATTTTCACCTTCCTCAATACATGAACCGTGAGCTTGTTTTCCTTTAATAAGTAATTCATACTCCAAGCTACCAGCAGATGCTATAGCAATTTTAAGATTTGTTGGTTCTAAAATTATTCCTTGTTTGAATTTATATTTCTTAGCAATTACTTCTGAACCTAAACCTTTTCCTTCTTCATCTACTGTAAATATTATCGAAAAATTCAATTCATCTATTTGTTCTAAAAAGCATAATATCGAAGCAATACTTGCTTTTGCATCACATGCACCACATCCATATATTCTATCCGAAATTATTTTTAACTCTCTTTTATCAATAGGAACCGTATCAACATGTGTACATATGAAAAAATCCTCATTATTATCTATTATTAAATTATATCTATCATTATTTATATAAATTTTTTTAAAGTTAAATCCTAATGAATCAATTTTTTCCTCTAGGTATGTTAAGATTTCTCTCTCAAATCCGTTATAACTTTTTATCTCTATTAACTTTATAAGTTCATCTTTAATTTTTTTCTTCAAATTCATAAAAATTATATTTATGATTAGTAACAGAATAAAAAAAGGTTTGGAGAAACTACCTCATAGAGGTCTTCTAAAATCGTTAGGAGTTACGGATGAAGAGCTTGATAAACCATTCGTTGCTGTAGTTAATTCATATAGCGAAATAGTTCCAGGACACTTTCATCTCGATAAGATTTCAAAAGCCGTTAAAGATGGTATAAGATTGGCTGGAGGTGTTCCTTTCGAATTTAATACTATAGCTATTTGTGATGGTATTGCAATGGGACATGAAGGAATGAGGTATTCATTACCCAGTAGAGAGATAATAAGCTATTCAGTAGAACTTGCTATAAAAGCTCATGCTTTTGATGGAATGGTATTAATAGCTAGTTGTGATAAAGTTGTTCCTGGAATGTTAATGGCTGCAGCAAGATTGGATTTACCTACGATTATAGTTACAGGAGGAGGTATGGAAGCTGGATATTTAAAAGGAAGGAAATTGGATGTAATATCTCTTTTTGAAGCTATTGGTGAATATAAAGCTGGAAAAATAAACGATGATTATTTGAAAGCGATGGAAAACGAAGCATGTCCAACATGTGGTTCCTGTGCAGGAATGTTTACAGCTAATACCATGGCATGTTTGGTAGAAGCGCTGGGGCTTTCATTACCAGGAATGGCAACATCTTTATCTCATACCTCAAAAAAATTACGTCTCGCAAAGCAATCAGGTATGAAGATCGTGGAGTTAATAAAGAAGAAAATTACTGCAAGAAAAATAATGACCAAAGAATCTTTTATAAACGCAATTGTAATAGATCTTGCAATAGGAGGATCAACTAACACACTACTTCATTTACCAGCAATCGCTTACGAAGCAGGAGTAAAGTTGGATTTGAAAACGTTTGATGAGTTAAGTGAAAAGGTACCAACAATTGTTTCAATAAGACCTTCCGGAAATCATTTCATCGAAGATTTAGAAAAAGCAGGTGGTGTTTATGCAATAATGAAAAGACTTAAGGATTACTTAAATTTAAACGTATTAACTGTAACTGGAAAAACTCTCAATGAAAATTTGAAAGAGTATAAGATTATAAACCTCGAGTATTATAATAAGGTTATAAGAACGTTAGAAAATCCTTATAGAAAAAGAGGAGGTATAATAATACTCTATGGCAACCTTGCTCCTAAAGGATGTGTGTTAAAAATAGCAGCTATTAGTGATAGAACAAAATATTTTAAAGGAAGAGCTAAAGTTTTTGATTCAGAAGAGGATGCTGTTGATTATATACTTAAAGGAAATGTTGAGAAAGGTGATGTAATTGTAATAAGATACGAGGGGCCAAAATCAGGCATGAGAGAAATGTTGAAAGCGACGGCTTTAATCTCTGGAATGAATATGGATGAAGATGTTGCACTACTTACTGATGGAAGATTTTCAGGAGGAACAAGAGGATTATGTATTGGTCATATATCACCAGAAGCTTATGAAAATGGACCTATAGCATATGTTATGGATGACGATGTTATTGAAATCGATGTAATCAATAAAAAGATAAAGTGGCATATAGATGAGAAGGAGCTAATTAGGAGAAGAAATGAAATCGAAGTTAAAAAGCCTAATTTTAAAGGATTCCTTGGCATATATTCGAGGATAGTATCTTCTGCAAGTGATGGTGCGATTATAAAACTTTAATTTCTTTTAAATAATCTTTTAAACGCTTTGCAATCGTTTTGGATACAGATATCTTTGAAACAGGATTTGGTATCGTATCCGTTGATACAACTTCTTTAGCACCATATGCGTATATCTTATAAATAGAGTTTTGATTAAATAGTCCATGAATACATCCAACAAAATAGTTCTTTGCTTTTATATTTTCTATCGCTCTAATAATAGTTCCACCTGAATCTATTATATCGTCAACTATTAAAACATCGTTGTTTTCATATTCTAAACGAGATTTAACCTCAACTTCTCCCGGAGCTAATCTTTTTTTTTCAAGATAATCATAACCACAACCAATAGATGATGCAACACTTTTGGCTATATTTACAGCACCAATATCCGGAGAAACTACAATCGGATTTTTAAGTTTGTTTTTAAAATATTCTCCAATATCTTTGGAAACATCTATTTCAAAAGCATCTATTTTGAAGTAATCAATTATATAACTTTTATGAGGATTAATAACAAAAACAACATCTGAAAATATTTCAAGAAGCTTTACGATAGATTTAACACTTATAGCTTCACCTTCCGAAAATCTTCTATCTTGTCTAGAATAAGCTAAGTATGGGAGAACAGTTATTACTTTACTTGCACCTAAATCTTTTAGAGTATCTCCGATTAAAAGAAGTTCTATAAGATCTTTATCCTGTCTATAAGTTGATTGTATCAATATACATGTTTCGTTTTTAACATCTTTTTCTATTTTTACATAACATTCTCCATCAGGGAATCTCTTCACAGTTATTTTACCGATGGGTATGTTTAAAAACTTTGATATCTCAAAAGCTAAATGTTGAGCACTTGTACCTGAGAATATTGAACATTTCATAAATAAAGAAAAAAAATAAAAAGAAATTATTCGACAGGTATTGAACCTTTACCTGGTGGTAAAACTTTTCTCCACTTGTTACCTTCAGCTTCCATTACCCATACTTTTTTAATGTTTTTACCTGATTTTTTAGCAATATCAATTACTTCTTTCTCATTTGGCATCTTATCTAATTCTGCTAGGATTACAAATCTCTTAGCTTCAACAGGCCCTTCTTTTCCTCTTATTACAACTTTTCTTCCAAGATATTCTAGACCATATACTCTATATACTTTCTTTGCCATCTATATCCCCC
>JALTZH010000027.1 GCA_027051265.1 archaeon
GTTTAAGCTATACTAGTAGTATTGAAAGATAAATTCTGATATTTTGTATATTGTTACATAGGGATTTTGTTTAGGTTATACTAGTGGTATTGAAAGATTGTTGGTGAGCGATTTATAATTGTAGGATATCCCGCTAGTTTAAGTTATACTAGTAGTATTGGAAGGAATGTTCCATTTGTTGTTTATACTTGTAGTATTATAAAATAGTATTAAGAAAATATGAGATATGCATTAAAAGTATTCTATTATGGATTAAATTTCTATGGCTCACAGATACAAAAGGATAAGAGAACGGTTGAGGGTGTTTTAATAGAAACTTTAAAAAAATTGGGATATGATGTACACAATTTTAAACGTGCAAGTAGAACAGATAGAAAGGTATCCGCTTTACAAAACGTTTTTGCATTTTCTACGAATAAAGAATTAAACATAGAGATAATTAACAGGAATTTACCCGATGACATAAGAATATTAGCAAAAGCTATTGTACCGGAGGATTTTAATCCTAGATATAACGTCTTAGAAAAAACGTATAAATATTTTCTATTCAACGACAACTACAACGTTGAAAAGATGAGAGAAGCTGCGAAAATGTTTATCGGTAAACATGATTTTTATAATTTTTGTATCAGAAAAGGTTTAAAAAAAAGTACAATAAAGAATTTAAAAAATATAGATTTAGAAATATTTGATGATATAATCATTTTAACATTTAGATCAAAGAGTTTTTTAAGAGGAATGATAAGAAAAATCGTTACCGCTTTAAAATTAGTTGGTGAAGGAAAACTATCAAAGAAGGATATAGAAGAAGCATTAGATAGAAAAAAAGATTTAAAGCTTTCACCTGCACCAGCTGAATATCTAGTATTATGGGATATAAAATACAAAGACGTTTCTTTCGAATACGATGAAAAAGTACTAAACGATGTTAAAAGATTTATAATTAAAAATTACTATTCAAAATATAAATTATTTTATTATATTTTTAAAAATATTATAGAAGCTTTATAAATGCAAAAGGAAAATCTAATATGTTTATTCTCCTATAATTAATTTTTTTAAAAGATTTCTTGCATCTTTGTAAGAATACAAATTATATTTAGCAGATGATATTTCATAACCTATTTTTATTGTATATGAATCTTTAGGAAGTAACTTAAACATATCTTCATCCGTCACATCATCTCCCATAGCTAATATGAAATCGTAATCTTTTTTAGATAAGAAGAACATTGCCGCCCTCCCTTTGTTAATGCCGGAGTTCTTAATTTCTATAACTTTATTCCCCTCTAAAATTTCTAGATTTAAGTTCATTATTAAATTCAGAAGTATATGTTTTAATTCATAAACTCTTGTTGCTGCAAGTTCTGGATCGACTTTTCGATAATGCCATGCTAAAGAATATTCTTTCTCTTCCACAAAAGAACCCGGGGTTTTATTAACAAAGATTTCCAACACTTCACGAATCTCTCTTTTCCATTCTGTAGTTAGATGTTCTATTTCAACCCAAGTTCCATATTTATCTCTTATAAGAGCTCCATGTTCAGCTACAAGATAAATTTCCAAATCCTTAAAGAATTCTTCCATATTCTTCCTATTTCTACCACTAATTATAACAACATCGTTTCTCTCATCGTTTGACAGCTTTCCTAAAATTTCTAACAATTCCATGTCTGGATAGCATTCATTCGGATTTTCTTTAAAAGGTATTAAAGTACCATCGTAATCCAATAAAAACAATCTACTTGAACATTTTTTATATTCTTCGATGATTTTCTTTTTTATCTCTTTTGTTAGGAATCTTGTTGATAATTTTTTCTGTAGTTTTTTAATCTCATTAAATTTTTCCATAAAATCTTTAAACCACACTTTTATATCGTATCTTTTTATTCTTTCACGCATTATTTTCATCCTATTTTTTTGTTCGGTTTTGTTCATTTCAGCTGCTATTCTTATTGCAGCTGCAATTTCTTCCTCATTGTTTGGATTAACAATTAACGCTTCCGTTAATTCTTTCGAAGATCCAGCCATTTCACTAAGGATAAGAACACCATCGTTTTTATGTCTAGAAGCAATATATTCCTTTGAAATTAAATTCATACCATCTCTAAGAGGTGTTATAAGAGCAATATCGGATAATTTGTACAAAGAAGTAATCGTATTAATGGATAAGGATTTATATATATAATGTATTGGAATCCAATTCATCGTACCATATTTTCCATTAATCTCACCTACTAATCTGTCTATCTCTCTTTTTAAGTTTTTATATTCTTTTATCTTTGTTCTTGATGGAGCAACTACTAGAAGTAGTAATATTTTCTCTTTAAATTTTGGATTCTCTCTTAAAAAGATTTCATACGCTTTAATTTTTTGAACAATTCCTTTTGTATAATCAAGCCTATCTATTGAGAGAATAATTTTTTTCCTTCCCAATCTTTTTTTCAATCTATTAATTTCTCTTTTAATCTTTATATCATTGTGTACACTTTCAAAACGTTCGAAATCTATTCCCATTGGAAAGGAATCAACCTTTATTACGCGATCCTCTAAATATATATGTCCAAATTCATGCTCATAACCTAGAATTCTTCTTACACTATTTAAAAAATGTATAACATAATCATACGTATGAAATCCAATCAAATCCGAACCTAAAATTCCTTCTAATAATTCTTTTCTTTCAGGAATTTGTCTAAATATTTCATAGGATGGAAATGGTATATGTAAGAAAAATCCAATCGATGCATCGTTATATTTTTTTCTGATCATTTTTGGTAAAAGCATTAGATGATAGTCATGAATCCATATGAAATTATTTTCATCGAGAAATTCCTCCAAAACGTTTAAAAACTTTTCGTTTACTTTTTTATAATATTTCCAAAAATTTTTCTTAAAAATCGTGTACTGGGGAAAATAATGAAACAACGGCCATAATGTTCTGTTACAATACCCATAGTAATAGTTCATCACTTCTCTTTTTGTAAGAAATACTGGAACATAATTATTTTCAACGAGTTTCTCTTTTATTTCATTAATCTTATTCTTAGTAGCTTCTATGCTTATTCCCGGCCATCCAATCCATGTATATTTTTCTATACGTAAAGATTTCAAACCAGTTACAAGACCTCCGATACTTTCTTGCAGAATAACTTTATCGTTTTTTATTGAAATGTTTACTGGCAATCTATTCGAGACTATTATAAGATTCATAATTAATAAGTTGAAATCATGTAGAAAAAAACGAAAAATCCAAAACGAAGATCTTTCTCATTATATCATGACTATTTTATTCATCGAAATAAGATGTTATCATTCTCGCCTTTTTAATGAAAAAAGAAGATGTTAAAAAACTCTTAATAAAACATAAATATAAACTGATTGGGAACCATTCTGCAGTAAAAATATGTCATTGGACCAGAGAAATGATCTTAAAGAATAGGGCCTGTTATAAATCAAAGTTTTATGGAATAAAATCACATCGCTGTATCCAAATGACGCCTAGTGTTTCATGGTGTCAACATTCATGTTTATATTGTTGGAGACCCGTCGAATATACATTAAACACATATATAGATACGGATATTGATGATCCAGAGTTCATTGTTGAAGAATCCATTAAAAAGCAAAGGGAAATTATCATGAACTTTAAATTTAAGTTAGATCAAGGTTTAATTGATCCGAAAATATTTGAAGAAGCATTAAATCCAATACATGCAGCAATTTCTTTAGCTGGTGAACCAACGAACTATCCTTACATTAACGATTTAATTGAAGAGTACAAAAAAAGAGGCTTTACAACATTTTTAGTTACAAACGGAATGAATCCAAAACGTTTAGAGGATATAAAACCAACGCAACTCTATATTTCTCTAACAAGTTTTGATGAAAGGAGTTATGAAAAGATACATAGACCAAAAATAAAGAATGGTTGGAAGTTGCTCATGAGGTCTTTGGAAATATTTTCCAATAGAAAAGATATTCGTAGAGTAATAAGAATAACGGTTATAAAAAATTTCAACCTTGAATATCCGGAGAAATTCATAAATCTCATCGAAAAAGCAAATCCAGATTTTATAGAATGTAAATCTTATATGCGTGTTGGATTTTCTCAGTATAGATTAGATAAGCAAAACGTTCCATCTTTTGATGATGTTTACAAATTCTCTAAAAAGATATCCGATGAACTTGGATATAAAATAGAAGATTATTCAAAAGAAAGTAAAGCCGTTCTTTTATCTTCAGGTAGAAAAAAAAGATATATAAAATTTTAAACTACTTAACTTCTAACACCAATGTTTTCCGTTTTTATAATCGTGGCGTAATTTGAATATGTATTTTTAATTTTATATAAAATTTTTTCGTAATTCTTACGTCTATTATATCCGATTAAACATCCTCCTCCACCTGCACCTGTTATTTTAACACCTGTACAACCAAAATCGATGAGTTTATATCTATAATGTTCTACTGCTTCGTTACTCACACCAATAGCGTTTAGTAATCCATGGTTCATGTTCATTAGGTCTGAGATATCTTCATCTCTCATAATTTTACGCTTTGCATCTCTTACTATTTTTTCAATACAGTTAAAAATTTCATCAACTATTTCTTTGTTCTTATCGTATAGTTTTTTAACACGATTTACTAAATCTTTAGTCTTTCTCTTAATTCCTGTATCAAATAAAATCAAAGATAACTCAGAATTCATTCTTTCAAAAATATTCCTATGTATTAAATACATCCCACCAAACGTCGTAATATAAGTATCTGTTCTTGAAGCTAAACCCTGAATCTCAAGCTCCGTTTCATATGCTAGTTTTGCAACGTCTTCTTTGTTCACATCTTCCAGAAAAGTTTTTATGATTCCGTATATTATCGAAACGGATAAACTTGCAGAGCTGCCTAATCCACTTGATATAGGAGCATCTGTTTTTATACTGATTTCTAAACCACATTTCTTATCAACATATTCAAAAGATTTTTCAACAGCTTTTGTTGCGTATGGTAAAGTTTCATCATAGATATTGTTGATGTTTTTTTTAATCCGAATATTAAAGTTTTTGGATTCTATAATAATACTTGAATCATTTCTCTTTTTAATCTTTACTGTAACATATTTATCTATAGCCATTGCAATACATGGTTTTCCATAAACTACAGAATGTTCACCAAACAATATAACCTTTAACGGCGCTCTTATAATCAACGTAAACTACCCCCATCATGATTTTGTGTAAGATTTACTAGTTTTAAGGAATATTTCATCACTACTATAACAGTTTTTATTTTACCATGATAAAGCGTCTCTCTTAAAAAAATAAAGAAAAACCCGAAAATTTTCGAAAAAACTTTCGGGGTAAAACTTATTTTTTTGTTAATTATATTTACTAAAATGTCGTACAGTATCCATGAATCAGTTAAAGAAATGTATAAAATTGTTAAAGAAGAGAATTTAAAGAGCGTTTTCGATAGGTATGAGATGCAAAAGTCAAAATGTACTTTCTGCCTTCAAGGTTTAAGTTGTCAACTATGTAGCATGGGGCCATGTAGAATAACAAAACATTCAGAACTAGGTGCCTGTGGTATAGATGCGGATGCGATGGCGATGAGAAATATGCTGCATAGACATATCATGGGAGCATCCGCATATACGCATCATGCAATAGAAGCTGTTAAAACACTTAAAGCTGTAGCTGAAGATAGAACAAATGCATTCGAAATAAAAGATAAGGATAAACTGATATGGTTTGCAAAAAAACTGGGAATTGATATAAATAAAGATATAAAAAGAATAGCTTCAGAAGTTGCAGACTTTGTATGGAATGATCTTCATAGAGATTCTTTGGAGGAAAGCAAGCTTGTAGAAATTTTTGCTCCAAAAAAAAGAATTGAAATATGGAAAAAACTCGGTATTTTTCCGGGAGGTGTTCTTCATGAAATATTAGATTCAGCAACTTCTGCGATGACAAATATAGATACGAATTATGTATCGCTAGCAAAGAAGGGGATGCGATTAGCGATTGCAACCTGTTTAGCAAGTCAATTATCATTAGAGATAATACAGGATATACTTTTCGGAACTCCTACTCCACATGAAGCTACTGTTGATATGGGAATAATAGATCCAGCATATGTTAACATCGTAG
>JALTZH010000028.1:0-4815 GCA_027051265.1 archaeon
TTCTTCTTATAATTTCATCGGGATTTGCTTCTATTAAAACAATTATATTCGGCTTCAATTCCTCTAAGACCCATATTGGTAATCCAGGTAAATAACCTTCTGGAGTTTTTATCAAACAATGTGTATCCACTATAACATTCTCGTTTTTTGACATCTCAGCAATATTTCTAGCAGCTTCTTTTTGAATTTCTCTTTGTATACTGGCATCCAATTTTCTAATCTCATCCCTATTTCTTACCAAATTTTTTCTTTTAGCAATCTCTAACATAACATCCCCGTAATTTACAATTTTATATTTATTCTTAATCTTTTCAATCGCTTTTTTTAAAATTGTTGTTTTACCAGCTCCTGGAGTTCCAGTAACGATTATAATTCTCTTCATAAAAAATTACGTTTTTTCAAGCTTTTTTAAAACATTATCAGCCGTTTCTTTATCTGTTAATATTAAAAGTTTATCTCCTTTTTTAATTTCAAACTCATTGCTTGGTAATAAAACGTCATTCTTTCTTTCTATTGCTATGATCCAAGAATTTTCGGGTAATTTTATATCTTTTAATTTTTTCTTATCGAAATTGTTTTCAACCTTAAATTCTAGGAGTACAAATTTATCGGTAATTAGAGGGATTTTTCTTGCAATAGGATTATATATCAAATTCTTTATATAACTTGCAGCAATTTCATAAAAGTTTATAATTGATTCTATACCTACTTTGGAAAATAACTCTTTGTGTTGGGGATTTGTATATAGAGCTAGTATTCTTTTTATACCCATTTCTTTTGCAAGAGATGCGATCATGAAATTAGTAGCATCACTTGATGTTGCTGCAACGAGAACATCAGCTTCTCTCACTTCTGCTAATATTTCACTTTCAGTAGCGTCTCCTATTATAACTTTTATATCCAACATACTTGCAAGTTTCTCAGCTTTTTCTTCGTCTTTTTCAATTATAACAACATCATGTCTATCTTTTATTAACTGTTTTGCAAGAGTAACACCGACTTTCGACGCACCGACGATAGCAATATACATGATTCTGCACCTTTAATGTTCAATATCATAAATAAATAATATAAACATTTAATGTTTTTGTTTATATTTTTTATATATTAACAAATATACTAGAAACAAAACCTTATTGTTTAAAAATTTTTACTTTAAATTTGATGATATTGATAGTTAGTGAAAAGCCAAAAGCTGCAGAAAGAATAGCAAGAGCTTTAGATTGTCATAAACGTTATAGGATGAAAGGCGTTTATTATTTTAAAGGAAAAAATTTAGTAGTAGTACCTTCAGTAGGTCATCTTTTCGAATTAACAACATATGACAAAGGGATACCAGTTTTAAATTATAAATGGATTGAAGCATATAATATTAAAGGAAAAGATTATACTAAAAATTATATAGAAGTTATTAAATATTTAAGCAAAAATTCCGATGAACTAATTATAGCAACGGATTATGATACGGAGGGAGAGCTTCTTGGATACAACATTTATAGGTTCTTATGTAATCACCTACCAGTAAATAGGATGAAATTTTCCTCGCTGACAAGAAATGAAATTATAAGGGCTTTTAAAAATACAATAGAAATAAATAAAAATCTGGTAGATTCTGGTGAAGCGAGACATGTGTTGGATTTTCTATGGGGTTTAAACGTTTCAAGATGTCTGATGAAAATTTTTAACAATAAAAGAATACTCTCAGCTGGTCGTGTTCAATCTCCAGCTTTAAATCTAATTTTAGAAAGAGAGGAGGAGATTAAAAAATTTGTACCAAAAAGTTATTATCGAATATATTTAATTGCAAAAAAGGGTTTTAAAATATATAAATTTGAATATGCAAAGAGTGTTGAAAATATTATAGAATTGAGTAAGATTATAAATTTAAAGCAACAACTCTTAAAAGTCGAAGATCTTAAGGAACGTATAATAGAATACGAAATATATCCCTTCAATTTAAGCGATTTACAACAGGAAGCTTATTCCATATATAAAATTTCACCAAAGAAAACTTTAGAAATCGCTGAAGAACTTTATCTAAAATCTCTAATTTCTTATCCAAGAACAGATTCACAAAAATTTCCAAAGAGTTTAAACTTTAGAGAGATCATTGCCTCTCTTGAAAAGATTCCGTTATATAAGAACTATTGTAAAAAATTGTTGAGAAAAGGGATACTTATTCCTAAAGAAGGAAAAAAATCGGACGATGCGCATCCTTGTATATATCCAACCGGTGAACTTCCACGAAATTTAACTAAAAAGGAAGCACTGATATACGATTTAATAGTAAGAAGATTTATAGGATGCTTTTTGGATAATTTAAAAGTTCAAAACTTTAAAGCAACGGTTTATGTTGCAAACAATCCCTTCTATTTAACCTGGAACAAAATCCAACAAAAAGGATGGTATGAGATATATTACTTTAAAACGATAGAAGAAAAAGATGTTGATTTAAAATTAGGAGATATATTATATTTTGTAAAATATGAGTTGAAAAAGTATAAAACAAAACCCCCTCCAAGATATACTAGAGCAAGTTTAGTGAAAAAATTGGAAACGTTAGGTCTTGGAACAAAAGCAACAAGAGCTGATATTGTTGAGAAATTGTTTATCAGAAATTATGTTTCCGGAGATCCAATAAGAATTACGAAGTTAGGTGTTGATGTTGTGAACATCTTAAAAGAATATGTACCTGAAATTTGTAGCGTTGAACTGACTAGAAAATTTGAAGAGAAACTAAGAATGATCGAAAGGGGAGTGTTGAGAAAAGAACAAGTTATTAAAGAAGCTAAAACAGAAATTATAAACATCGTTAATAAATTCCTCGATAATCTCGAACATATAAGGAAAAAGATAGCCTTTGCTACGTAATATTATTAATCGCTTTTTTAAACATTTTTACAACGTTTTCCATATACTCGATAAATGAATCCAGATGATTTCTTAAAATTTTTCTTATACAATTGGATCGATAGTTTTCTAACTCTTTTGTGCCGATATTTGTTTTCTTTGAGACTTCTTCGAAATTTGCTTCCACAAGATCCTTCATCGTTTCTATACCAATTTCTTTGAGTTTTATTATCTTATCTTTATCTTCAACAATTTTTTCTATTGGAATATTTTCAAGTTTTAATTTAATATATATTTTTGGTTTTATAATTAGTGGATGTTCTATCTTATAGGTTGCTATATCTATATCGTTAAACTTCTTAATGAATTGTACGAAAGCATTACAGAACGTATGATCTTCTCCTTCCAATAGGAATTCAATTCTATCATAATTCTCTTTAATGATTTTCAAAATCATATTATATCCCCTCTACCATAGTATTTAGAAATCTTTCTCAATTCTATTCTACCACAATTTTCGCAGATTAATTTGTTTTCTTCATGATGTTTTAGCGGAAGATTACAATTGTAGCAGTAAGCATATATTACTCCTAAATCCTCTTCGTTCGTAGCAAGTTGAACCGGTACTTTACCTGCATAGATTACTTTGGCAATGATTATATCACCATATGCAATTTCTTTTCTTATATCGATTATTGCTTCGTTTTTTATATTACCAACGTATAATACACCATAAGGTATTGATGCTACGAATCTTTTTTTGTTTAAAATTTTTATAATTTTAACCAGAGCAATCGCTGGATATTTTACATCAACAATTTTTCCAACAACTTTATCTCCCTCTTTAATTATTGGAATTTCGTTGAAAGGCTTTACGTGAACTTTTCTTGTACTAAAATCTTTAAGAGGTATTCCAACTACTGTGGATATAACCTCTCCATCATATTCGTATGTATTTTCTCCGGGTAAAAATTCTTCAAGTGTACATATCTTATCTCCAGTTATGGTTATCATATATCACACCTACATGGTATTGAATTACATTTTATACATTTCATAGGATACTTTTTTATTAGAGATTTTTCAACATTTATATTTAAAAGGTTAGCTAAAGAAAAAATCCACGCTATACAATCAGCTATTTCTTCCTCAACTTTTTCGTTACTGCCTTTTCTTATAGCTCTAACCAATTCACCAACTTCCTCTATAAACCATATCAAAGTTTTATCAATTCCTCTTTTTCTATCTCTTTCAAAATATATATCTTTAATCAATTTCTGGAAGTCGGATATTTTCATTTGACTAATGATACTTTCCAAATCTCTTTATCTCCAACCTTTTCTTTGACACACTTAACTTTAATTTTCGCTGGAATTTTTTCTATACCTCTTTCCCATATCTTTTCGTTTACATCACTTCCTATTTTTATATTTTCTGGATCCGTTTTTAAGTGTCTGGATAGAAATTCTCTTATATAATGCATTGCTCTTTTTGCTCGTTGGCTAATCGGCACTTTAGCTTTGAGTTTTTGAAAGGATATCGTATATATCCTCTCCTCCATTTATCATCATCTCGCTCTGATTTTTGTTCTTCTCCAATGTCTTCTCTTTGGATTAATCAATACCTTCCTTTTAGTTTTAACTATAACCCAAAGAGGAATTCTTCTGTTTTGTTTAAGAGCTTTTGCTAGTCTTATTTTTTTCCCCAAACCTTTTCTTGCCATTTTTTTCACCTTAATAATAAAGATTTTAGTTAATAATTGAAATAAGTAAGTTGGGTATAATGGAAATATTTATCACTATGAGTAACTTCAATTTAAATAAAGATATAAACTGATTATATTAAAATTAAAATGTTGAAAATTATCAAATTCTGGGACATCCCCCCTTTCCTATTTTAAGTATGATTTTTTTTCTCCAATTAACTAAAAAGATATTGTAGAAAAATGGCCTAAATTACTAGTGT
>JALTZH010000028.1:4825-6132 GCA_027051265.1 archaeon
AATTAATTAATAATTATAGGATAGTGATAGATATAACTCGAATCCCTTAAAATGAGAGAAATTCCTTAGAATTCAAGTAACTTCTACCGTAGAAAAATGTCAGTCTAGATTAATATTATCCAGTTTAATACGAGAACGGATGATACATATCCTAATGAAAAAGAAACCAATATACTTCATGGAACATATAACCTTTAAAATCTTGCATAAAGGAAGATAAATAAAGCGTGAGAAATCTTATCCATAGGGAGGTGGGGTAGCTTATATGAAATTAAAAGAAAAACTTCATGAAGAGATAGAAAAAATAAAAAGGGAGATAGATTATCTAGAGGAGGAAATTAATGAAATGGAAAGTGATGCTCAGCTTTTAAAAAATCTATACATAGTAAGCAATAAAAAATTAGAGGATAATGCGTTGATAAAACTCTTCGAAAGAATGAATCGTGTTCTTAATAAGATAAAGTACCAACATTTAATAAAGGAATTAAAAATCATCAAAAATATAATTAAACGATTCAAAGAGGAAGTTAGAATGTTAAACGGAATATTGAATGAAGCTCAGAATAATAACCTTTTGCTTAAATTTATAGAAAAAGATTTGATATCTATAAAGTATTCAATAGAAAATATAAAACTTAGTTTGAAATACATAAAAGAAATATATAAAGTCGAGCATACACATGAACTCTAGCATTAAAATATTTAAATTTTTTCTTCTTTTATGGAATTACAATCGAGAGAAAGAGCTTCGAGTTTTGTTAAACGTGATATGATAAGAACAGAACATAACTAAATTTATAGTAGGCTACTAAAAATTAGTTTCGGTATACTCATTTCTTTTGGATTTTTTAAATTAATTTAACTCCATGTCCTAAAAAGTAAGAGTTCTTTGCGGGGAGGTTTGTGCTTTTAAGAGCTTTTTAACCCTTAGAAGCGCGGCTTAGCAAAGAACCCCGTTAAACTCTCCTACCTCAGCCCGTCTAAACCTATCATACCATCGGTTCAGCTTAAGAAGTTTCGTTGAAACGAGGCTATATTTAGAGCTCCACTTTTCACACCTCTTTAAAAAGTTTCATCTTTTAAAGCAGAGAGTTTAAAGAGCCTGTCATGAGACGGCAGAGTAAAGTGTTCCCTGTAGGAACGCTTGCCATTCATGGTAAGAGAAGGTCAGAACTTATATATGTTTTGCATGCTACTGTTTTAATTCATTCCCAATTCGAGAAGCAATGCTTTCTTAGTGACGTTTTGTAAATATTGAAGGAAAAAATTGCTGTTGATATAAATTTTTGTTTTACCTTAATTAAAAT